>JALZOI010000489.1 GCA_030857245.1 Myxococcota bacterium | reverse complement strand
TCGTCACCGTCGCTTTCGCGCCGAGCTTCGGCGTTGCGGCAGTCTTGTTCCTGCTGCGCGAAGGCCTCGTCGAGATGGACGTGCCGACCCGGCAATCCTACGTGCTCGCGGTGGTGCAACCGAACGAGCGCACGTTCGCATCGGGCATCACGAATCTCGTACGCCTCGCAGGCTGGGCGATCGCGCCGCTGCTCGCCGGACTGCTCATGTCGGAAGGCGAGCTGTATGTGCCGCTCGTCGTCGGCGCGATCCTGAAGATCACGTACGACCTCTTGCTGTGGCGAGCGTTTCGCGCGCTCAAGCCGCCAGAAGAGCAGCACGCGCCGTAGCGCGACGCAGTTATTGCCAAGTACACCGGTCGGAAACGGATCCGCGGGATCGACGAGTGTCAGCAGCACCTGACCACAACGGTTCACGAGCAAGACGGAACCGGGTTCTCCCGGGCCGACGAGCGCCGCGACGGTGGGCCTGCATGCCGGAGATGCTCTCTGCGCTGGGCTTGGGTACAGTGCCTACGTGCCCTCTCCGATCGCGACCGGCGCCATGCTCGCAGCTGCATCGGCAGTCGCGTTCGGGCTGACGACCCCTGCGATCGCGTGGGCGAGCCGCGATGCAGGAGCGCTCACGACTGCCGCGTTGCTCTACGCCGGTGCTGCGCTGGCGGCGCTCGCGATGCGCTTGGGTCGGAGGTCGGCCGGAGCTTCGTTGAGGCGATCAGACCTCCCTCGGATCGTGCTCGTGGCGATCGTGGGTGCCGCCGTGGCGCCTGTCTGCCTCGCCTGGGGACTCGCACGCGCGGGCGCGACGGCCGGATCGCTCGTGCTCAACTTCGAGGCGGTTCTGACGGTCCTGCTCGCCTGGTGGATCTACCGCGAGCCACTCGGCCGGCGCGTCCTCCTCGCGGTCGCGATCATGGCGGGCGCGGGCGTGATGCTCGTGCTGGATTCCTCTTCGCGGTCCGAGACCGGCCTGGTCGGCGCGCTTGTCGTCACTGCAGCGACTCTCGCGTGGGCGATCGATAACACGCTGACGCGTCCACTAGCGCAGCGTGATCCGCTCCAGGTGATCGCGGCCAAGGGGGCGCTCGGTGCCACGCTGACGGCGACGATCGCGATCGTCCGTGGCGAGCCTCTGCCGAGCGTCATGACAATCGCCGTCCTCGTTGCGTGCGGGGCCACCGGTTACGGGATCAGCCTGCGTCTCTATCTCGGCGCCCAGCGGAAGATCGGCGCCGCACGAACGGGCTCCGTGTTTGCCCTGGCTCCGTTCGTGGGGGCTGCCGTCGCCTTCGCGCTCGGCGATCGCGACGCGTCACTGCTGACCGCCCTTGCGGCGGGCGGTTTTGCGGTGGGCGTCTATCTCCACGTTTCCGAGAAGCACGGGCATGAACATGCGCACGAGCCGAGCGAGCACGAGCACGCTCATCGGCACGACGACGGCCATCACGATCACACGCATGACCCGCCCGTGATCGGCGAGCATACGCATCGCCATTCACACGGCCGGCTCGTCCACGCACACGATCACGCGCCCGATGTCCATCACGAGCACTCCCACTAGCCCGCGCTGCGATCGTCAGCGGCGCTTCCTTGCGATCGAATAAGGCGCGCGCGGCTCGTCACTTCAGCTCTTTGATTTCCTGGTAGTCGCCGTCCGTCTTGAGCGTCACCGTGATGACGTCGTCGGTGCGGTTGCGCCAGAACCAGCCGTGTCGTCCCTCGAAGGCGGCCACGAGTACGCCCTCGTGAGTGGCCAGGCCCTTGCCCTTGCCGTACCCGTGGTACGCGCCGGTGGTCGGGTGGTCGCTGTGGAGGTCGTAGTTCACCACGCCTTTGTCGGTCGCCCACGAGAACGAGACCCGTGCACCCTCGCGCATCGTCAGCTTGACCTCCTTGCCCTCACCGGGTTTCAGCGTCACCTGGGTGACGTCACTCGGCACCTTCGCGACGACTGGAGGGGCTTTCACCTCCGGGGTTGCGACCGCTGCCGGCGGCGGCGCAGGAGGACACGGAACGGCAGCAACCGTGGGGCGCTGTGCGGCTTCCGTTGCTTCCTTCTCGAGCGCGAGCTTGGTCTGTCCCATCTCGGTGAGCCCGAGCACGCCGCCGATGCCGGTCGGATCGACTCCGTACTCTGCGGGAAGCACGACGGTGACGAGCAGCGCCGTTGCAACGGCTGCCGCGATCGCAGTGGACCGAAGCAACGTTCGCGTGGAGGGGAGGGCGCTGGCGGGTGGAGTTTGTTCGGTCATGTGATGAAGAGCCCGACGAGTTGATAGCCCATGAGCACGAACCCCGCGCTCATCAGCCAGACGTTGGCGGCATAGGCATGTCGCGCGAAGCTGTGCGTGCGACGCCAGAAACCCATCGCGATCAGGATCGTGCTTAGCGCGAGGAGTTGCCCGATCTCGACGCCGACGTTGAACGCGATGAGGTTCGGGATCAGGCCGTCGGGTGAGATTTTGAACTCGAGGATCTTCGTCGCGAGTCCGAAGCCGTGAAACAGGCCGAAAATCAGCGTCGCGACTTTCGTGTTCGGCTGGACGCCGAACCACCGCCGGAATGCGCCGAGGTTGTCGAGCGCCTTGTAGACAACGGACAGGCCGATGATGGCATCGACCAGGTACGAGCTCACGCTGACCTCGATGAGCACGCCGAGCAGCAGTGTCGACGAGTGGCCGAGCGCGAACAACGTGACGTAGATGCCGATGTCCTTCAGTCGATACAAGTAGAAGATCACGCCCAGCAAGAACAGCAGGTGGTCGTATCCGGTCACCATGTGCTTGGCACCGAGGTACGCGAACGCGATCAAGCGGACGCCGCTGCTCTCCTGGATGTAGCCCTTATCGCCTTCGGCGACGCCGTGGGCGAGAGCGTCGATCGGCGCTCCGAGCAGGACGAGGCACCCAACCCAGAGCACCACGACAGCCCCGAGCCGGTGGCGTGCAAGGAAGGTCACCCGTTCCGAGTACTATCGTCGGTAGTGCCTGTCAATGCGCGCGGTTCCGTCGGTGGCGCGCAGACGACGGCCGACTACTCGTCGACGACGCTGATCGATCTGAGTGCGACGACGCCGACGACAGCCCTCACCGCGCCGGGATTCATTCACGGCGTCGCGCGCATTCGCTGATCTCCCGTCCCGACGACCTAACCGGCAAGGACGGGATCCTCAAGCAGCTCACCGCCCGGCTGGTCTAGCGCGCCCTCCAGGGCGAGATGACGAGCCACCTCGGCTACGACAAGGGGAACGGCGGTCAGCCGCTTGTCGATTCCCGGATCGTCCGCCCGTGGGCCAAGCACTTCTTATCGCTTCTTGCTACCTCGCGGCGGACGCTTCGCAGCGCCCTCACCGAGCCGCTTGGTCTCGCTCACGACCCGGTCGAAGTCGCTCTCGAAGAGGCGGTCCTGCACGATGCGGTATTTCTCGAACTCGCTCTCGGCGTGGGCCCTCGCGATCTCGGCGGTCACCCTGCCGGCATCCTGCAAGACCTCGCGATCGGCTGCGGCGAGGAAGCGGTTCAGGCGCACCTCCCAATCCTGCATGGTCATAGGGAGCTTGCGAATCGCCATGTCCTCGGCGATGTCGAGGTAGGCGTTCACCAGCCGCGCGAGCTGCGCGAGCTCCGTCTCGGTCAGGTAGTTCTTGGCGACCACCACGTCGAACTTCTGGATCTTGCCGTGAGGAGCGTCGGTCCAGGAGCGGAGCCCCATGTGCTCCTTGTTCGCGTCGGCGCGGTCGACGATGACCTCGGCCGCGGTCTGCCCATGGATGGCCCAGTGCAGCTTGTTCTGCACGGTGGCGAAGAAGCGCTTGGTGGCCTGCGCGGTCACGTCGTAGTCGACGCTGGTCGCGTAGATGTCGGTGACCTTCTGGTAGAACTTGCGCTCCGACAGCCGGATCTCGCGGACGCGCTGGAGCTGCTCTTCGAAGTAGCGATCGCTCAGAACCGAGCCGCCGCGCTTGAGGCGCTCGTCGTCCATCGCGAAGCCCTTGATCGTGAACTCCTCGACGACGCGTGTCGCCCACTTGCGGAACTGCACCGCGCGCTCGGAGTTGACCTTGTAGCCGACGGCGATGATGGCCGAGAGGTTGTAGTGCTTGGTGTCGTAGGTCTTGTGGTCGGCGGCAGTTATTCGAAAATTTCGAACAACTGCGTCCTCCTCCAGCTCGCTGTCCTCGAAGACCTTCTTCAGGTGGTAGTTGATGGTCGGGACCTCGACGTCGTAGAGCTGCGCCATCATCTTCTGGCTCAGCCACACGTTCTCGTCGGCGTAGACCGCTTCGACGCCGCCCGTGCCGCTGGCCGCCACGAAGGTCAGGTACTCGGCCGCCGACGAGCGGACGAGAGAAGCGGCGGGCTTCTTCTTGTTGGTCACACGGCACCGCCCACCAGCGGGAGAAGGCCGCCTTCGCCGAAGCCGTCGGTGGGCGAGGCTATGCGGCCGTCTCGGCCGCGAGCTTGGCCACTCTGCACGCGCCGGCTCTCTGCGAGCAGGAGAAGGTTCACATCACCCCTCCCGATGATCATCGGGCCACCGGCGTGTTCGCGACCTTCCGTTGCTTCCATGTTTCGATGACGAAGAGAGCGAGGGTGTGCGCGGCGTGAACCGCAAGGCGACCATGTCGAGCCTGGATCCGGTACGCCTTTCTTCCATCGCGACCGTGCGCCGATCCAGAGTGCGTTCGGAGGGCGCCGATGCCATCAACGACCGAGGCCAGCCCTTGGAGGATCTTGCGAACGTCATCGTCATCCTTCGATCCGGGATCGAAGTCGAGGTGCTTGCGGATGACGGTCCATAGCGGTCCGACCGTTTCCTTCGATGGCATCTGAAGACCGTCGTCGTTGATGATGATCTTGAATAGAGCCTCGAGGATCGCGCAGGATGCGGTTAGCGCTGCCGCCGGATCACCCTCGACGCTGTCGATGGCTCGCTTGAACTCGGCATCGACGCCGGGGAAGTCACCCTGGCGAAGTACGTCTTGTAGGGTCTTGGTGGGAGAACCTGTCATTCCGCCGCGAGTGACGGTTCCGCCAACCATGTACGCGAAGCCATGACGACCGAGCTGGGTCTCGATCGACGCCTTCAGTTTGGTGTCGAACTCGGTGACGGAGGCGTAGGCGCCCCACATCTCCGGCTCCATGATGTCGTGGAGCAAGCCGCCAACCAAGGCGAGCGCATCGCAGGTCGGATCGAGCGCCGCACGATCGATCCATTGAAGGCACTTCTGCTCTTTGTTCCCAACCGGCGGATCGCCGGGCGCTCCGTACATTTGAAATTTGGTGTCGATCGTCCCGTGCGTGTTCCGTTGCGCAAACACTGTCGCGAGGAATGCACTCAGCGGTTTCGGAATCTGGGGCGCTGGTAGAACACGCATTGTCTCACCGTTACTCGACGAGCCGGCCCTGCGTGCCGGTGCCCGATCCGTCAAGCGTGATGGCGTTGATCACTGACGAGACCGCCTCCTCGGGCGGCCAATCGGCCCAGGTCACCGCGATCACCTCTTGGTTGGCGTGTACGGCGCTGGGGATCGTACTCGAACCGACGAGCACCGACTTGATGGCCCCGCGCAGCACGGAGGCGTACTCGTACCGGTACAGCATCGCTTCTTTGAAGCCCGTGATCAGGTAGTCCTTGCGCGGGGTGTGCTTGCACTCGACGACGAGCGCGCTGAGTACGTGTTCTCCGCGCCAGATGGTCACCGTCACGTCCGGCCGCATCCGGCTCTTGGGTGCGAAGTAGTGCTGTACGCCGCGGTCTGTCGCGCCCGCCTCGAGCTCGGCTTGGTTGTAAAAGAAACGGATCGCGAGGTCACCATGGCGCAAAGTGGCGATGTCCTTCCGGCCAGCGATGACCAGTCCGCGCTCATGCTGCCACTTGCCGGGCTGCGCGATCTCTA
>JALZOI010000061.1 GCA_030857245.1 Myxococcota bacterium | reverse complement strand
CGCGATGGCCACGCTATACCTGCCGCGCGATCCAACGCTGCGCATCGTGTTGCCCGAGGCGAGCATGGACGACGAACAGTCGAACGCGCTCACCGCGGACGAGCTGATGGCGTTCGTCAATGCGATGCAGACGAGCTACCCGCAGCATCACGCGCTGGTGGCTCTGCTCGCGTACACGGGACTTCGGTTCTGTCACGCGAGCGCGTTGCACTGGGAGGACTGGGACGAGACCACGTGCGTGATGCGGATCCACCGCAAGAACGTGCGCGGCAAGCTCGGCTCGGTCACGCGGAAGAAGCGTGCGCCGAAGGAGTACCCGGTGCTGCCGGAGCTGGCCGAGATCCTCTCGGCACACCGTGCGCGGCTCGAAGCTGCGGCCGTGGAGAATCCTGACCTGACGAAGAAGGGCTACATGTTCCCTTCGTCGGTCGGGACGCTCCGCACGCCGAACAGCCTCGACCGCGCATGGGGCAGCTGCCTCGAGAAGGCGAAGATCACGAAGCGCTTCACCGTTCACGGCCTGCGTTACACGTTCACGGACCTCGTCCGGCTCGCGAACGTCGATGCGGTCGTGCGGCGCGCGCTGACGGGTCACGTCACCGAGGAGATGCAGCGGCACTATTCGACGGTCGGTCTCGATGAAAAACGCGCGGCGATTCGGGGCGTGCTTCGGCTCGTTCCGCCGGCTCCCACCACCGAACCCGCTTCCACCACTGGAAGTGGGGTTTCGGGTGGGGTTTCGGAGGTAGTTCTGAAGATCGCGAGCTGAGAGATGAGCGAAGGCCGCTGCAACCTACCGGCATTCTTCTCGAATCTTCGAGCGGGATAACGGATTCGAACCGTCGACCTTCAGCTTGGGAAGCTGACACTCTACCACTGAGTTAATCCCGCAGAGCTGGGAGCAAACCTACCCGAAACGCGGCAACGATCAAGGGGCGAGCGCTCACGTGTGACGCACGTGAGCGGGAAGCTGGCGGTGAGGCCTCACGCCGCCCACGCAGCTCGCCGCCCCGGGTCACTCTCCGACGGCCACGTAGCGCCCGTCGCCGTCGTCGCCATCGTCGCCATCGTCGTCGCCGTCGCCATCGCCGTCGCCGTCGCCGTCGCCGTGGTGGCGCTGCTCGCCGATGATGAGGTTGTCGAGCACGCCCTGGAGCTCGGCAGCCTGGTCCGCCGTCAGGTGGTTGGCCTCGAGGTTGATCGAAGCGAGGTGACGGAAGCGGGGCGCACTGCGGATCAGGATGGCGGTCGCTCGGCTCGCCAGCACGCCGCGTGAGAGATCCAGCGAGTGGAGCTGCGGCAGGATCGCCGAGCGCGCGAGCGCGGGGATGACATCGTCGATGAACGCGCAGTTGACGATGCCGAGGTGACGCAGGCGCGGCAGCCCCGTGGCCTGGAGGATGGTGGCGAGAGCCTCGACCGTGCCGGCCGCACCGTAGCGCGGCGAGCCGAACCAGATCTCGAGGTGCTCGAGGGCGGGCCAGCGGGCCGCGGCGAGCTCGTCGAGTACCGGGCGCCCGAGCCCGCCGGACTCGAAGATGAAGGTGCGCAGCGCCGGCAGATCGATGGTCCCCAGCGTGCCGCCGGCGCCGCTCTTGATGTGGAGGTGCTCGAGCGCCGGCAACGAGCGCCACGCGAACGAGAAGTCGCCGAACGCGACGCCACTGATCTCGCAGTCCTCGCGGTCGAAGTGATCGAACGCGAGCCGGCGGATCCGCGGCGCGTGCGGCGACTCCGTGACCGCACGCAGGGTCGGCCCCCAGTCGTTGTCGCCCTCGAAGCTGGCGAGCCCGAAGCGCAGGTGCTCGATGAACCGAGCCACCGGCGCCGCCAGGAAGCTGCGCGTGATCGCCTCGAGGCCGTCGGTCTCGCTGTCGTACCGGGTGCGGATCGCGGCGCCGATGGCGAAGCCGTGGCGGAACTCGAGCGTCGGCAGCACGCCGGCGGGGCCGAGGAGCTCCTCCGGGTGCTCGCGGATCGTGCGGATCGCGGCGCCGGGCTTGCCGCCGAGGGCCAGCGACGCCACCGTGCCGAGCAGGTCGCCCTCGCCGAGCAACCAGTCGATGTAGACCGCCCACGGACTGGCATCGTCCGGGGCCTCCAGGCACTGCGCCTCGAGGGCCGGGTTGCGATGAGCGGTGTACGCCGGCACCGGCCGGGTTTCGTCGGGCGCGGGCCCGCAGACGTTCCGGAGCTCCGCGAGCGTGGCCTCGTACAGCGCCGTGGTCTCGTCGTCCGACGTACACCGCCGCGTCCACGTCAGCGCGGGATCCCGGAGCTCGTCGCGGTCGACGATGCGGCTCGCGCGGAGCGTCACCGTCATGCCGAGCTGGGACAGATCGCGGAGCTCGTCGACGCCGTCGGGGGTCCGCCACGCGAAGCGCACCTGACGCTTGCGCAGGGCGTCGATGGCCGAACTGCCAGCAGAGATGGGGACGCCCACGACCTCGCGATAGCCCTTCGCGAGCTGCAACTCGACCTGGCGTTCGGCGTAGGCCCGCGCCGCGCCGACGGTCGCGAAGCGCCGCTGGAACCGCTGCACCACCGTGCCGACGTTGCCCCAGCACAGCCGCACCTCCTCGGTCCGGTACTCGATCTCCCAGTATCGCACCGGCGTGCCTTCGAGCTCGAACCTGCGCTCCACGGGGCACGACGATACCTCCGCGGCCGGCTCCGGCCGGCCTGACAGCGCGATGCGCTGTGCGCGAAAGAGCGCCACGTGCGCCTGAGGCGCGCGGGCACGGTGGGCGGTCCTGGCTGCCTCGCGGGGCGTGGTGCCGCTAGCAAGCATGCGACGTTGGCGCACGGCACGATCGGTGCTCTGGCTTGCGAGCCTATGAAAAGCCTCCTACTTGCCACGTTGATCACGACCGGGCTCGGCGCCTGCGCCGGCTCGGGTCATGCGACCTACAGCGGCAGCGCGACGGTCACGACCCCCAATCTCGTCTACATCGAGCCCGAGGTCCAGGTCATCGCGGACTACCACGAGCCCGTCTTCTACACGGACTCCTACTACTGGCGGTACGAGGGCGGCACCTGGTACCGCTCGAACAACCACGTTCGCGGCTGGGTCCGCGTCGACGTCAACACGATCCCGGTGCGCATCCGCCGCATCGATCGACCGGCGATGTACGTCCGCTATCGCGGCGAGGGCCGAGTCCGCGGCGGTGGCAACGTCGATCACCGCGACCACCGCGACCACCGCGATCACCAGCCGCCCCCGGTCGTCGTGCAGCCGACGCCGCAGCCGCAGCCCCCGGTCGTCCAGCCGACGCCGCAGCCGCAGCCGTACCCGGTGAACAGCGTGAAGGCGGACCGCAAGGACCTGCGCGACGACCAGAAGGCCGACCGCAAGGAGCTGCACCAGGACCAGAAGGCCGACCGCAAGGATCTCCGCGAGGACCAGAAGGACATCCGCAAGGACGTCCAGGGCGCGCCGAAGGACGTCCGCAAGGACGTCAAGGAGCACCAGAAAGAGGACCGCAAGGAGCAGCAGGCGGAGCAGAAGGCAGATCGCAAGGAGCAGCAGGCGGAGCAGAAGCAGGAGCAGAAAGAGCTGAAGAAGAAGGGTCGCTAACCTTCGCGGCTCCGTCGCCGCGCAACCGACGCGCCGCGCTCGCTCAGAAGCCCGCGCCGCCGGTGTCGGTGCACTGGAACAAGCCCGCGTTCGCCGCCGGGTAGCGGTAGAGCCCGGAGAAGCACATCTCCTCGTTCGAGCTCTCGCCGAACCGCACGGTCTGCGCCGTCGGGTTCGTGTACGTGCAGGTCACCTTGAGCTGATCACCCGCCTGCACCTGCACCTCCGGGGTCTTCAGGTAGTAGTTCTGCTCCTCGAAGGAGTACGCGCCGTCGTGGAGCACCGTCGTCGTGCCGCTGCGGGTGAGCTCGAGCTTGGACCTGGTCGCGAACTGGTGCATGTGCGGCCAGACGGCGAACAGGGTGTAGCTGGTGTTCGCCGTGCAGCCACCGCTGACGGGATGGTTGGTGCTGTTCGGCGGGATCTGGAAGAGGAAGGTCCCGGCGAACACCATCTCCGCGAGCATCGCGGGCGGCGTCGCCTGCGACTTGATCAAGATCCCCGAGTCGCCGCTGATCGGCGTGTCGGTCGCGTTGAACAGGTGGAGGTTGAGATGCACCTGGGTGCCTGCCGGGACCTTGACGCCGACGCCCGCCGGGAAGTCGAGCGGCGACGTGCCGACGCCCGACGCATACAGCATCACCATGCCGAGCTCGCCGACGTTGCAGTTGTAGTCGCCGTCGGGACCGGCGGTGCCGCCGTCCGAGATCGACATCACCGTGTGGTGCGTGCCGAACGGCGCCTGCGCGATGATGTTCGTGATGTACGTGTCGGCCGCGACCGTGAAGCGTGCGCACCGATAGGTGTCGGTCGCGCCCGCCGGCAGCGTCCACGTGCGACCGATCAGGCGCGTGAAGCCGGCCGGCGGCTCGAAGGCGTCGGGCATCGACGCGTCGGCGGCCGGTGGCGCATCATCGCCACCGTCGGAGTTGACGCCGCCGCCGCCGCACGCCATCGCGAACACGATCACCGCCAGGAGGAGCCTCATGGCGCGCATCATCGCCAATTCACGAGGCGTGTCGAGCACCGAATGCGAGGGTGCCGGGCGTCACGCTGCGTCACGGATCGTCACTCGCACTCGCGACCCCGCGCGTCGAAACGGCGGCTCCGACGGTGCGTGGGCGGACGCCGGCGGGGGTTGCCTGGCGCGGGTCGATCGCTGCTCGCATTTCGCCCCACGCCTCGAGCGCGCGCGTCGGGCGAGCATGACCCGCCATCAACAGAGCCGACCAAGCCGCCGCCCCACCCTGCCCCGCCGCCGGGCCGGCGCTGTACGATGCGCCGGTGAGCGAGAGCCTGGCGACGCTGCTGGTGGTCTGTCCCGATCGCAAGGGCATCGTCGCGTCGCTGGCGCAGGTGCTGTACGGCCACGGCGCGAACATCCTCGATGCCGATCAGCACACCGATCCGGTCGCGCAGCTGTTCTTCCAGCGCATCCGCTTCGACCTGTCGTCGCTGACCACGGATCGCGTCGCGCTCGAGCACGGCATCCGCGAGGTCGCCGAGCGGATGAAGATGGACTACCGGATCGCGTACGGCGACCGCGTGCCACGGATCGCGGTGCTCGCCTCGAAGCAGGACCACTGCCTCTACGATCTGCTGATCCGCTACCGCGCCGGCGAGCTCGCGTGCGAGATCGCGATGGTGGTGTCGAACCACGCGCAGGCGGCGCCGATCGCGCAGCACTTCGACGTGCCGTTCCACCACCTGCCCGTGACGCCCGCTTCCAAGCCGCAGCAAGAAGCGGCGCTCGTCGAGCTCCTCACCGCCGCGCGGATCGAGCTGATCGTCCTCGCGAGGTACATGCAGGTGCTGTCGCCGAACTTCGTCGCGCGGTATCCGGCGCGGATCATCAACATCCATCACTCGTTCCTGCCCGCCTTCGTCGGTGCGAACCCGTACCGCCAGGCCTACGAGCGCGGCGTCAAGATGATCGGGGCGACCAGCCACTACGTGACGAACGAGCTCGACGAGGGGCCCATCATCGAGCAGGCGACGATCCGGTGCACGCACCGCGACTCCGTCGACGATCTGGTGCGCAAGGGTCGCGACCTCGAGAAGCGCGTGCTCGCCGCCGCCGTCCGCTCGCACCTCGAGGATCGCATCCTCGTGTACGCGAACAAGACCGTCGTCTTCGAGTAGCGGTCGCGGTGCGGCGGCAAATCGGGCTCCCTCGCAGTCGATCGATGCCGGCCGGCCGAGATCTCGACGATGCGCCACCGTAAGCTGCGCACGCATGGTTGACGAGCGGGGAGATGGGGACGGACAGCTGGCCGCGGCGCGCGCGCGCATCGCCGCGCTCGAGACCGAGCTCGCGAAGGCGCACGAGCACCGGCAGATGCTCGAGTCGATCCTGCGCTATGCACCGGACTTCCTGTGCCAGACCGCGCCCGACGGCCGGTTCCTGTACATCAACCGGTTCGATCCAGGGATGGATCCGGACGTCGTGATGGCCGGATCGATCTTCGACTACACCGCGCCCACGGATCACGCGCGGATCCGCGCGACGCTCGCGCGCGTCCTCGAGACCCGCACGGCGCAGTCGTACGAGACGCTCGGGGAGGGACCGGACCGCGCGGTGACCCCTTACTTCACCCGCATCGCGCCTGTCCTCGACGACCGCAGCGAGGTTCGCTCGCTGGTCGCGGTCGCCACCGACATCAGCCGGGTCAAGGAGGCGGAGGCGGCGCTCGCGGAGAGCGAGGCGATGTTGCTGCACGTCCTCGAGACAACAGGGTTGGCGACGTGGTGGTTCGATCCCGTCCGCGGCACCGGCGGTCACGACGCCGCCCAGGCGCGGCTCCTCGGCCTCGATCCCGCCGACCTCTCCCACGATCGACGCGACACCGTGATGGCGCACGTCCACGCGGACGATCGCGACAACGTCCGCCGCGCCCTCGAGGTCGCGCAGCAGAGCGGCGTGTACGGCCCGATCGTGCATCGCATCGTGCGGCCCGACGGCAGTCTCCGCTGGGTCCAGGCGAGCGCCCGCTTGCTGCAGCACCGCACCGGGCCGCGGCTGGTCGGCGGCATGCTCGACATCACCGACCGCAAGCGCCTCGAGGAGCACTTCGCGCAGTCCCGGAAGATGGAGAGCATCGGGCGGCTCGCGGGTGGGATCGCGCACGACTTCAACAACATGCTGACGGCGATCCTCAGCTACAACCACTTCGCCCTCGCCGCCGCGCCTCCGGGGTCGCGCCTCGCGGGCGATCTCGGAGAGGTCCGGCGCGCCGCCGAGCGCAGCGTCACGTTGACCTCGCAGCTGCTGTCGTTCGCGCGCCAGCAGGTGATCGCGCCGACGCTGACCGCGCTCGACTCGGTGCTCGAGAACGTGCTCGGCCTGCTGCGCCGCGTGCTCGGCGAGGACATCGAGGTCACGACCGTGCTGCGGGCGCGCGGCCACGTGCGGATCGACGTCAGCCAGTTCGAGCAGGTGCTGGTCAACCTGGCCACGAACGCCCGCGACGCCATGACCACCGGTGGCCGGTTGACCATCGAGACCGCGGACGTCGAGCTCGATGCCGCGTACGCGGCGAGCCATCCCGAGGTGACGCCCGGTCCCCACGTCCTGCTCTCCGTGTCGGACACCGGCGTCGGGATCGCAGCGGACGTGCTGCTGCGCGTGTTCGAGCCCTTCTTCACGACGAAGGAGCTCGGGCGCGGCACCGGGCTCGGCCTCGCCACCTGCTACGGCATCGTCACCCAGAGCGGCGGGTCGATCACCGTGGAGAGCGCGCCCGCTGCGGGCACCACGTTCCGCGTCTACCTCCCGCGAGCCGAAGGCGAGCTCGCCACGCCCGAGCCGGTCGTCGCAGCCGCGCCCGCGAGGGGGAGCGAGACCGTGCTGCTCGTCGAGGACGAGCCGATCGTCCGCACCGTCGCGATCAGCGTCCTCGAGCGCGCAGGGTTTCGCGTGCTGGCGGCGGGCGATGGCGTGCAGGCGCTCGCCCTCGCACGCGCCCACGTGGGACGTATCGAGCTGCTCGTCACCGACGTGGTGATGCCGCACATGGGCGGCCCGCAGCTCGCCGCGACCCTGGTGCAGGAGCGCCCGCAGCTCGCGGTGCTCTTCGTCTCCGGCTACACCGACGACGAGGTGCTCCGTCACGGCGTCCAGGGCGGCGAGATCGACTTCCTGCAGAAGCCGTTCTCGCCGGCCACGCTCACCCAGCGGGTGCGGCAGGCGCTCGACCGTCGCCGCCGCTGACGATCTCGCATCGAACCGGCGTGCCGGTGGGCAGCGAGCGCGCGGCGGCGTACCATCGGCTCGCTGTATGGCTAACCACGTCGAATCCGATATCTCCGTCAAAGGCTTCGGCTTCACGACCGACGAGACCGGTCGCCGCCTCGAGTTCCCGCGCGCCGTGACTCGCAACGTGACCGGTCGCGCGGGCACGTTCGGCTATGGCGGCACCGACGTCATCTTCGATGGCCTCGAGGGCCGGCTCGACACGCTGCGCTGGACCGCCGATGCCGCGTCGATCGGCGGCGTGTGGCTGCGTGACGATGCCGGTCGCTTCGAGGTCGCGATCGAGCGCGTCGAGATGCCGCGCGGTCTCATGCTGACGCGCGCCGATCAAGGTGTCGAGATCGTGTCGTCGCACGTCACGCTCTCCGAGATGCGGCTGACGTTGAAGGGCCCGTTCGAGACCCCGCTGAAGCCCGACGCCGCGCCGGTGACACCGCTACCCGCGCTGCGCACCACGGGCACGATGGCCGCGGTGGCCGCGCCCCCGGTGGCGACGAAGACCGCGCCGATGGCGGCCGTCGTCGATCCGTCGCTGCGCCAGGATCGGCTGCGCTTCCTCGATAGCCTCTCGGGCCGGATCTACCTGACGGTGAAGGTCGTGCTCGATCTGCCGGTGGTCGGGAAGCGCTCGCTCGATCAGCAGCTCAAGGTCCCGGTGCAGGAGGGCAGCCTCGACTTCCGCGCCCTCGAGGACAGCCTCGACTGGCTCGAGGGTCGCTTCCTCGACATCAAGCACCACGGCGACAAGCTCGCGGTCACGTGGAAGGTGCCGATCGTCGGCTCGTCACGCGACCTGATCTCGTGGACCCTCGATCAGGAGGCCTCCACCCTCGCCTCGTTCGGGCGCGTGCCGATCCGCTCGCTCGCGGACTTCCGGGCCAAGCCCCCTGCCGAGCCCGAGAAGGCGAACAAGCGGCAGACCCTGAAGTCGCTCTCGCTCGATGCGATCGACATCGCGCTGTCCCTCGTCGCGCCACGCTCCGTCGAAGCCGGTGGTGGCCTCGTGATGTTCGGTGGCGACGACTCGCCCGGCATGGTCGATCTCAAGGTGGCGGGCGCGATCAACGACAAGCGCCCGGGTCAGCTTCGCGGCACGATCGGCAGCATCGACACCACGCTCAAGGATGTCCACATCGGCCCCGCCCACGTCACCTGCGATCGACTACACCTCGACGGCCTCGACGAGCTCGAGGTCGTGTTCGACGGGTTCTCCCCGACGGCGGTCACCGTCATCGTGCACCGCGTGACGGCGACGAACCTCGCGCTCAAGCTCGGCGGCCGGCGCGGGTAGCGGTCAGCGGCCGGCCACGCACTCGATGGCGTCCGCGATGCCCTCGAGCTTCACCGCGTAGTCGCCGACCTTGCCCGCGCCCGAGAGCTCGAGCTCGATCACCGGACCGTCGAGGCTGGTGCCGACGCCCTTCGCGCCGAACTGCAGCTCCCGGGTGGCCTCGTCGGGCAGCGCGGTGTTCTGCACGGGTTGCGCGAACCATGTGCCCCGCAAGCCCCACTGCCCGCGTACTCGCTCGAGCACGACCGGCGCCGCGACGGTCACCGCCGAGCAGTCCTTGGGCCCGGTCGAGATCACGATGTCGGGCGGGTTCAGGATCACGCCGCGGATCGGCAGCTGCTTGCCGGCGACCGTGATCGTCGCGTTCGACTTGTGCGTGGTCTTCGGCACGCCGAGGCCGGTCACCACGGTGTCGCCGCAGCCGAGCGCCGCGACCGCGCCGGTGACCTCGACGGTGGCGTCGGTGCGCGGCGCCGCGAGGTCGACGATCTGCGGCAGCTCGACCGTCACGAACACGCCGGGCGTGGGCTCGGCCGACAGCGCGGCCGTGCCGCCGAGCGTGGGCTTGGTCGGCAGGCTGCGCGACCAGAAGTCGGTGACGACGAGCTTGGCGTGCCCGGTCGGCTGGACCTGCCGCGCGAGCGACAGCGAGAACGTGGTCCCACCCGGGCTGGTCGCGGCGGCGCCGCCCATCAGCTCGTCGCACGAGCCCTGCAGGTGGCCGAGCTGGAGCACGTAGGCGTCGGGTGACGTCCGCGTGATGAAGGCGCGGTCGATCGGGATCCGCTTGCCCGCGACGGTGACCGTCAGCCCTGCGTAGGCGCCGCCCGGAGCGGTCGGGGCCGCGGTCGCCTTCGCCGCGGGTGCGTCGTCCGCTCGCTTGCCGCACCCACCGAGGGCGACGACGGCCGCGCCCCATGCCACGGCCGAGACCAGCACCGGGACCGGCAGGATCAGCTGGCACGCGGCGGTTCGCACGCCCTCGAAGCTAACGCGTCTCGCCGGGCCGTACCATGTCCTCGGGCTTGACCCACCCGTCGAACTGCTCGCCGGTGACGTGACCCAGGCCGATCGCCGCCTCGCGCAGGTTGAGGCCCTGCTCGTGCGCGTGCTTCGCGATCTTCGCCGCCTTGTCGTAGCCGATGTGCGGCGCCAGCGCGGTGACGAGCATGAGGCTGCCGCGCAGCTTGCGATCGATCTCCGCGCGGTTCGGCTCGATGCCGCGCGCACAGTGCTCGTCGAACGACAGGCAGGCATCGCCGAGCAGCCGGATCGACTGCAGCGCGTTGTACGCGATCAACGGCTTGAACACGTTGAGCTCGAAGTTCCCGCTCGCCGCGCCGACGCTGACCGCGACGTCGTTGCCGAACACCTGCGCGCACACCATCGTCATCGCCTCCGCCTGCGTCGGGTTGACCTTGCCCGGCATGATCGAGCTGCCCGGCTCGTTCTCGGGGATCAGCAGCTCGCCGAGGCCGGAGCGCGGCCCGCTCGCGAGCCAGCGGATGTCGTTGGCGATCTTGAACAGCGCGGTGGCCAGCGCCTTGATCCCGCCGTGACAGGCGACGAGCGCGTCGTGGCCGGCGAGCGCGGCGAACTTGTTGCGTGCCGTCACGAACGGCCGGCCGGTCAGCTCGGCGAGCTTCGCCGCGACCTTGACCGCGTACGCGGGATGCGTGTTGAGGCCGGTGCCGACCGCGGTGCCGCCGAGCGCGAGCTCGTGGATCGCCGGCAGCGTCGCGCGCACCGTCGCGAGCGCGAGCTCGAGCTGCGCGACCCAGCCGCCGATCTCCTGGCCGAGCGTGAGCGGCGTCGCATCCTGCAGGTGGGTGCGGCCGATCTTGACGATGTCCTCGAACGCCGCCGCCTTGGCCGCGAGCGTGTCGCGCAGCGTCGCCACCGCCGGCAGCAGGTGCGCGTCGACGCGGTCCGCGATCGCGAGGTGCATCGCCGTCGGGAACACGTCGTTCGAGCTCTGCGAGAGGTTGACGTGATCGTTGGGGTGCACCGGCTGCTTGGAGCCGCGCGTGCCGCCGGCGAGCTCGTTCGCGCGGTTCGCGATCACCTCGTTGACGTTCATGTTGGTCTGCGTGCCGCTGCCGGTCTGCCAGACCACGAGCGGGAACTCGTCCGCGAGATCGCCGCGGATCACCGCGTCCGCCGCCTCGACGATCCACGCCGCCCGGTCGGCCGGGAGCAGCCCGAGCTCCTGGTTGACGAGGGCCGACGCCTTCTTGACCGTCGCGAGCGCGCTGATGATCTCGCGCGGCATGCGGTCGAGCCCGATCCGGAAGTTCTGCAGCGAGCGCTGCGTCTGCGCGCCCCAGTAGCGCGCGGCGTCGACCTCGATGGGCCCCATGCTATCGGTCTCGGTGCGCGTGCTCATGAGGTCATTTACCACCTGTGACCCGGGGCTGCGACCAGCCGGGACCGCGCCGATCGGCCAAACGTGGCCACGTCGACGCGAACGCGGGCCAGCCGACGCCCAACGACGCTAAACGTCGTCGTCTTGCGCGCTGTGTGCGCCCCGCGCGCCCCGGGCGCGGAGCTCGGCGGCGCGGTTCCCGGCGTCCGCGAAGCCCGGGTCACGCTTGGTGACCATCTCGAAGTAGTAGAGCGCCTCGCCGTGATCGCCGATCGTCTCGTAGGTGATCCCGATCTCGTAGTAGAGGCTCTGGCGCTCGCGCTCGCTGGGCTCGGCGTGCAGGCCCTGCTTGAACTGGTGGATCGCCTCGGACGAGTTGTTCATCTCGCGCTGGCACATCCCGATCATCACGCGACACTGGACCTCGCGGCCCCGCGCGCGCAGCGTCTTCTCGAACGCCTTGATGGCCTCGTCGAGCAGCCCCATCTCCTTGTAGGCGAGGCCGAGGTCGTAATGCGTCTCGGCGTCGCCCTCGTCGAGCGGCCTCTCGAGCATGACGCTCGGTTGGCGCTTCTTGGCGCCAACCACGGGGACGACGACGGAGTCGTGGAGCTCCTCGAAGTCGTCGGCGGCGACCTCCTCGATATCGTCGAGGTCGATCGCGTCGGTCCCGCCGGTCTCCTCGACCGCGTCGAGGAGCGGCTCGATCGCGCGGTCGTGCCCACCGGCGATCACCGAGATCTCCTGCAGCTTCGCGGTCGCGAGCCGGTGCCCCGGGTAGCGGTCGAGCAGGCTGCGCAGCACGTCGATGGCGTCGGCATACATGCCCTGACCGGAGTAGAAGTCGGCCTCGTCGAGCTCGTCCTCGACGCTGCTCTCCGCGCGCGGCGGGCTGGCGACCTCGGCCTCGTCGCCGCCGAAATCGGGCGCGGCGTCGTGCGACGCGGTGGGCTCGTACGGCGGCGTCTGCACGGCCTCGGTGCCGTACGGATCGTAGCTGCCGGAGACGCTGAGCGGATCCTCGGCCTCGTACGAGGCGGTGTCGTTGACCGACGGGTGCGGCCGGTGCGGCTCCTCGAAACCGACGAGGTCGACCGCGTCGGTGTGGCGCTCGGCGCTGCCGCTGGTGTCCAGCGGATGGTGCACGGCGGCGTCGAACCGGCGCGCCTCCTCGGGATCGAACGGCAGGTCCTCGCCATCGGCGGGGACGTGCTCGACGCCCTGCTCGGCATCGCCGTGGAGCCGCGCGCGGGTGTTCGCGTGCGCGTCGAAGCGCGTCGGCCCCCCGTGATCGTCCCAGCGCGGCGGCGGGCTGTCGATGATGACGCCGTCGTCGAGCTCGTCGTCCATGCCGCGGTGGACGTTCGCCGTCGAGGTCTGCTGCGTCGAATGCGAGAGCCCGGGGTCGAACTCGGGATCGTAGTCGTCCTGCAGCGCCCGCGGCGGCGCCGGCGGCCGGCCCGGTGCCGGGCTGCCGTGGGCGACGCGGTTGCCGATCAGATCATCGGGATCGAAGTCGTCGACCGAGTCGCGCTTGCTGCGGCCGAGCGGCTGCGCGAAGTGCTGCGGGGGCGCCAGATCGAGATCGTCGAGCTCGACGTCGAGCGGCGCGACGCCACCCTCGCCCATCGAGTAGCTGACCTCCGACGACACCGAGCCGCTACGCGCGACGCGGAGCCGGAACCGGCGCGCGACCTCGAAGGCGCCGGTGTGCGTGCCGTTGATCGCGAGCAGCTCCTGCAGGTACTGCTCGGCACGGTCGGGATCGCTCGACGCGACGAGCTCGGCGAGCTTGAGCAGCTCGACCTCGGCTTCCTGCTCGCGGCCCTGCGAGATGAAGATGTCCTTGAGCCGCTCGTGCGCCTCGACGTTCTCGGGATCGAGCCCGAACACGCGACGCAGGTGATCGACGGCCTTCTGGTGGAGTCCGTACTTCACGTAGACGTCCGTCTCGGCGAGGATCTTCGAGATCTCCTCGGCGTGACGCTCGCCCGCCGCGGACATCGCGCGCGGATCCGGCGCGGGCTCCATGTCAGCCGAGAAGTCCGCGTCGTCGTACTCGGGGAGCGCGAAGTCGACACCCGACAGGCTGCCTTCGTCGATCAGCGGCATCGAGCCGGTCATCTTGGCGGACGCCGAGGCGAGCGACGGCAGGTCGCTCGTGATCCCGAAGTTCGCGTTGCCAGCCGCGCGGAGCTGTGCCGGCAGGGGCGTCGGGATCCGGTGGGGCGGCGACGGGGGCGGCGCCATCGTCGCCGCCGGCGGCGGCGCCGGCGGCAGCTTCGGCGCGACCGCTGCGACCGCTGCGGGACCGAGGAACTCCTTCGCATCCGCGTCCGTCGGCACGAACTCGAGGATCTTGCGGAACACGTCGGCGGCCTTGTCGCGATGCTTGTTCTCGAGGTGGATCCGCGCGAGCTCCTTGAGCACCGACACGGTCTTCGCCTTCTGGTCGAGCGCCTGGAAGGCCTGCGCGAGCAGGCCGAGCGTGTCGACGTCGCGCGGGTCGGCCTTGAAGCAAGCCTGCAGCTTCTGGAGCGCACGCCGTGGATCGTTGCGGCGCAGGTAGAGCCCGGCGAGCTCGCGGTTGAGGCCGTGGTTGTCGGGCTTGTGCCAGAGCAAGCGCTCCGCGACCTTCACGAAGTCGTCCTGGCGACCCTGGCGGCGCAGCTGATCACACGCGACGGAGAACTCGTTCGCGGCGTCCTCGACGAGGCCTTCCTTCGAGTACAGCTCGGCGAGCTTGATGCGCGTCGCGATGTTCTCGGGATCGAGATCGACGAGCTTCTTGACCGTCGCGAGCGCTTCCTTCGTGTTGCCTTCGCGATGGAAGTGCGCGGCGACCGACTCGAAGTGCTGCATCGCATCGGACATCAGCCCGAGCTGGCGATAGAGCTCGGCGAGCTTGAGGATCACGTCGACGAGGCGCGAGTCGAGCTTGAGGATCTGCTTGTAGACCGCGACGGCCTTCAGGAAGAAACCTTGCTCGTGATAGAAGCGGGCGACCTTGAGGTAGGTCTCGATCGCGTCCTGCTTCGATCCCTTCTTCGCGTAGAGATCGCCGATCTTCAGCCAGACCCGGACGTCCTTCGGGTCCTCGTGGACGATGCGCAGGTACTCCTTGACCGCCTTGTCGATCTGACCCTTGTCGACGAACTTACGCGCCGCATCCATGACCTTTTCTTTGTTGAAGGCCACGGCGGATCAGGTCCTCCTGGTGCGACGCATCACAACTTCGGAGGGCACATGGCAGTATGCCCCGCGCATCTCCGTAAGGGTACGGGCGCGCAACGCTGTGGGTCAAGGAAAAGGGCGAAGGAATCTCACGCGTTGCAGCGCGTGACGCTCACATCGGATCACGTGCCGCCAGCGCGAACGGCGCGGTGTAGTCAGGTGGCCGACGCGCCCTACTCGCGCATCAAGCGCGAGCTTCAGTGCCCGGCGACGCGGTCGCCGCGAGCAGCCGGCCGACAAAGCCGGTGTCGAAGTCGCCGCGGATGAAGTCCGCGTTGTTCACGATCCGACGCAAGAACGGGATGTTGGTGCGGATGCCCTCGATCACCATCTCGTCGAGGCAGCGCCGGGCGCGGCGCAGCGCCGCCGGCCGATCGACGTCGTGGACGATGACCTTGGCGAGCAGCGAGTCGTAGTTGGGCGGCACGACGTAGCCCGCATACACGTGCGTATCTACACGCACACCGAGCCCGCCGGGCATGTGCAGCGCGGTGATCTTGCCGGGCCACGGCGCGAACGTCACCGGATCCTCGGCGTTGACGCGCAGCTCGATCGCGTGACCGCGCGCCTTGCGCTCGGTGAACGACAGCGGCTCGCCGGCGGCGATCCGGATCTGCTCGCGGACCAGATCGAGGCCCGTGACCAGCTCGGTCACGGGGTGCTCGACCTGCAGCCGCGTGTTCATCTCCATGAAGTAGAAGCTGCCGTCCTCGTCGAGCAGGAACTCGAGCGTGCCGACGTTGGTGTAGCCGATCGACTCGATCGCCTTGACCGCCGCCGCCTGCAGCTTCTGGCGCGTGACGTCGGAGAGCGCGGCCGACGGCGCCTCCTCGATCACCTTCTGGTGACGCCGCTGGATCGAGCACTCGCGCTCGCCGAGGTGCGTGTAGTGGCCGTGCTTGTCGGCGACCACCTGGATCTCGATGTGGCGCGGCTTCTTGATGTACCGCTCCATGTACATCTCGGAGTTGCCGAACGCCGCCTGCGCCTCGGTGCGGCCCTTGCTCCACGCGTCGAGCAGCTTCTCTTTCTCGTAGACGATCTGCATGCCGCGACCACCGCCACCGGCGGTCGCCTTGAGGATCACCGGGAAGCCGACGCGCTCGGCGGCCTCGAGCAGCTGGACCTCGTCGTGGAGTCCCGTCGAGCCGGGCAGCACGGGCACGCCGGCCTTCGCCATCGCCTCGCGCGCGCGGATCTTGTCGCCCATCAGCCGCATCGCATCGGCGGGCGGGCCGATCCACGTCAGCTTGCACTTGCGGCAGACCTCCGCGAAGTCGGCGTTCTCGGAGAGGAAGCCGTAGCCGGGATGGACCGCGTCGGCGCCGGTGACCTCGGCGGCCGAGATCAGCATCGGCACGTTGAGGTAGCTCAGCCGCGACGGGGGCGGGCCGATGCACACCGCCTGGTCGGCGAACTTCACGTGCAGCGCGTCGGTGTCGGCCGTCGAGTGCACGGCGACCGACTGCAGCCCCATCTCGCGACACGCGCGGATCACGCGCAGCGCGATCTCACCGCGGTTGGCGATCAGGACCTTCTTGAACATGGGAGCCCTTGGCCGTCCGTCAGGGTGCGATCTTGAAGAGCGGCTGGCCGTACTCGACCGGCGCACCGTCCTCGACGAGGATGCCGACGATCGTGCCCGCGATGTCTGCCTCGATCTCGTTCATCAGCTTCATCGCCTCGATGATGCAGAGCGCCTGGCCCTTCTCGACGCGGTCGTTGAGCGCGACGTAGTTCGGCGAGTCCGGGTTCGGCTTGCGATAGAACGTGCCGACGAACGGCGACGTCACCGCGTGGGTCTTGTCGTCCGCCGCGGGGGCCACGACCACGACGGGCGCATTGCCACCGGCGGCTGCCTGCGAGCCCATCGCGGGCATCTGGTGCATCTGCATCGGCATGTGCATCTGCATCGGCATCGCGGCGTGCCCGGTCGAGCCGAACCCGCCGCGCCGGACGGTCATCGTGATCTCCTTCGTGTCGACGATCAGCTCGGAGAGGTCGTGCTCTTCGACGATCGCCGCCAGGCCGCGCGCCATCGCGACGAGCTGCCCTCCGTCCTGATCGCCACTAGCTGCGGCCTTTGCGGCCTTCGTCGGGGCTTTTCCGCGGGGTGCCATCGCGGGACGTAGATTCCACGCACGCGAGGGCTGCGTCCAGTCCCAGGTAGTAGCTTTGTGCACCAAAGCCGCTGATCTGGCCGATGCACTTCGCCGCCGTGATCGACACCTGCCGGAACGGCTCGCGGGCGTGGAGGTTCGACAGGTGAACCTCGATCGCCGGCAGGCCGACCGCGTCGAGCGCATCGCGGATCGCGACCGACGTATGGGTGTAGCCGCCAGGGTTGATCACGATCGCGTCGGCCCAGCCCTTCGCGGCCTGGATCAGATCGACGAGCGCGCCCTCGAGGTTGGACTGCGCGCTGCGCACCGTGGCGCCGCGTGCCGCCGCGCGGCGAGCGAGCTCGGCGTCGATCTCCGCGAGCGTGGTCGTCCCGTAGGTCGCGGGATCGCGCGTGCCCAGGAGGTTCAGGTTTGGCCCGTGGAGGACCTGGATGCGGTAGCTGCGCTCGCCGCCGCCGGCGTCGCCGACCGTGGCCGCGGCACGCCGCCGGGTCACAACGCGGCGAGCAGCGACGGCGCCGCCATTCGCGCGAGGAAGCGTGCCTTCCCGAAGTTGCCCTCGGGAGACATCGCGATCGCGACGAAGTACTGCGGCGTGATCATCCGGCAGACCAGGAAGAGCCGCTGTGCCTTCACGGACAGCTCCTCCAGACTACCGACCTGCAGGCTGTCGCCTGCTTTGCGGACCTGGCCAAGGATGAACGAGAACTCCATGGCGATGGTGTTCACGTCGACCCGGTCGGCCTGCTTCATGTACGTCTCGACGGGAATCCCGTCGAGACCCATGATCACCGCGGCCAGTCCACCGTCGAGATTGTCGACGACCTTCTTGAGCGTTTCAGCGAACAAAGGTCCCTCTGGTGTCAACGTTACTAGAGGGCCGCGCAGCGGCGCCAGCCCAGGACGGGTTTCTTTACAGCGCCGCGGGAGTCTCGACGACGCCCGGGCAGACCTTGTTGCCGCTGGCGTCCAGGCAGCAGTCGACGTTGCCGTCCTGGAAGACGTTGCAGGGATTGCCGCCCCGCGGCACGGTCCCGACCGGCAGCGGGCACGCGCCGAGGTTCGTCGTCACGCAGTTGGTGCAGACCGTGACCGGGTAGACGAACGGGACGCTCTCGATCTCGCTGCCGCCGAGGTCGCCGTACACCTTGACGGTCGCGACGAGCTGGATGCGCACGTTGCCGGTCGCGGTGACCTTGCTGGCGAGCTCGCCGAGCAGCGTCGCCGAGACCGCATCGAACGACGCCGCGGTCGTGCCCTGCGGCTCGAGCGAGGCGGAGAACAGCGACGTGAAGCTGGTGTTGGTCAGCGTCGGCACCGGCGCCGAGACGTTGTCGACGGTGAGGCTCGCGACCTCGACGTCGACGCGCGCGCCGCGCAGCGCGATCGTGCGTTGACTGAACTGCCCCTCGGCGGCCGTGATCCGGCTCTCGATCTCGGGCGTCAGCACGTACGGGTTTGGCGAGTCGAGCTCGATCGTGCCGCGCGAGGTGAACATGCCACCTGGCGTGAGCGCGCACCCCTCGGCGGGGACCAGGTTGTGGCGAATGACGATGCCCTCGTCACCCGTGTCGGCGCAGCCGGCAGCGGCACCGGACAGGCCCAGGATCAAGACACAGTAAGAGAGGCGCTGCATTCACATCCTCCGACGAGAAGTCCTGGAGCCCGCGCGTGGGTGCGGGTGCGAAATCGTATCAAGCGCCCGTAACCGGACGCAAAATTCTTGTCAGTTCAGCGAGGGAAATCTCGACTCCCTCACACGCCCCCACCTCGCGAACCGTGATGAACCTCAGGTTGGCACCGATCCGCTTCTTGTCGACCTTGACGCGGCGGAGGACATCCTCGGTGAACCACGGTGTCGGGTCCGCGGGCAGCCCACTCGCGGTGAGCGCGGCCGCGACCTCGCCCGCGAGCTCCGGGCGGGTCCCGCAGATCGCGGCGGAGACCTGGCAGGCGGCCACGAGCCCGAGCCCGACGGCCTCGCCATGGAGCATGCCGGAGGCGGCCTCGATCGCATGTCCGACGGTGTGGCCGAGGTTGAGCAGCGCGCGATGGCCGGTGAGCTCGCGCTCGTCGCGCCCGACGATCGCGGCCTTGTAGGCGATCGCGCGATCGATGACGTCGCGGAGCTCGGCGGGCGCGGCGACGCCATCGGGCCCGGCGGCCCACGGCGCGCAGG
>JALZOI010000488.1 GCA_030857245.1 Myxococcota bacterium | reverse complement strand
GGCCCAGCCCGTACCCGTTCGGTGGTGCTTGCGACGCCGTTCGCGGGCGCGGCAGCGGGGCCGGCGGCGGCACGGTCATCGGCCGCATTCGCGGGGGCGGTGCCATCTTCGCGGGCGTCGCGATGTCCTCGCGCATCGCCTTGCCGGCAACGGTGGAGGGCTCCTCGTCGCCGTCGAGATCGTACGTCTGCGCCGGCTCGATGTATGCCGGCGTTGCCGCGAACGAGGGACGCGCGACCCCGTTCGGCTGCTCGAAGCGGAACGTCGTGTTGCCGATCTCGATCAGATCGCCGGTCGCCAGCACGAAGGGCTGGTCCTCGATGCTCCCGTTGATCACCGTGCCGTTCCCCGAGCCGCGGTCGGCGAGGATCCACGAGCCTCCCTCGTGGCGGAGATCGAAGTGCTTGCGCGAGACGGCGATGTCCGTGAGGACGATGTCGTTGTCGATGCCGCGGCCGATCGTGTAGCTCTTGCCAGGGCTGATCTCGAGCTCCTGGCCGGTGTCGTTGCCGCTCGTGACCACCATGCGCGCGACCACCGCGGGCGGCGCGATCATGACGATCGCGGCGTTCGCGTGCTGATCGTCGATGGTCGGCTCGTCGAGGATCCCGCCGTTCGTGCTCGTCACGTGCGTGATCGGGCCACGCGGCGGATCGGTGCCGAGGGCGCGCAGCTTGTCGGCGACCTCTCCCTGCTCGACCGTCGTGCTGGCGTCATCTTCCCAGCCCGACTCGAGCGTCGTCCTGTCTTCTTCGCTCACGTCGGACGCAAAGGCGGGCGCCTTTGGCACCACGTGCGCAGATACGCGCTGTGGTGCTCCAGAGTTTGGAGCCCGGCCCATCGGATTAATTGTACGGGGCCCACCGTGACTGATCAATGACAGGTCCTACGAGGTGTCTTACCTTTCCCGCCATGCAGATCCAGCGGGTACGTGGCTCCCAGGTCGACGAGATCGACCTCGTTCCCAGCAAGATCATCGGCATCGGCACCAATTACCGCGCGCACGCGGTCGAGATGGGCAAGCCGCTCCCCGAGGAGCCCCTCATGTTCTTCAAGCCCCGGTCGGCGCTGCTCGCCTCCGGTGGCGCGATCGAACGGCCCGCCGCGTACCAGCGGGTCGACTTCGAGGGGGAGCTCGGCGTCGTGATCGGCACGCGCGCGAGCCGGGTGTCGAAGGAGCACGCGCTCGACTTCGTCATGGGGCTGACATGCGTCAACGATGTTAGCGTTCGCGAGCTCCAGAAGCAGGACGGCCAGTGGGCCCGCGCGAAGGGCTTCGATACGTTCTGCCCGCTGGGCCCGCGGATCGTGGCGGGGCTCGATCCCTCGCGGCTCCGCATCGTGACCCGCGTGAACGGCGCGGTGCGGCAGGACTCGTCGACGTCGGATCTGATCTTTGATGTGCCGACGCTGATCGCCTTCATCAGCGCGCACATGACGCTCGAGGTCGGCGACGTGATCTCGACCGGCACGCCCTCGGGAGTTGGCAACCTCGCGGTCGGCGACACCGTCGAGATCGAGATCGAGGGCATCGGCGTGCTCGCGAACCCGGTGGTCGCGCGCCCGTGATCGCGCCGGGGATCGAGCCGCTGGTCCTCGGCCTCGGCGGCAACGTCGGTGGCGAGCTGGCCATCACGGGTCGGTTCCAGCGCGCCCGCGATGCCCTCGCCGCCCTCGGCGAGCTGCGCACGGCGGCGCTCTACCGGAGCGCGCCGATCGGACCGGCGCAGCCGCCGTACCTCAACACCGCGCTCCGGCTCCGCGTCACCGATCTGCAGCCCGCCGAGCTGCTCGCCGTGGTGCGCGAGCTCGAGAGCTTGCTGGGCCGAGATCGCAGCACGGAGGTCCGCTGGGGGCCACGGACCTTCGACCTCGACGTCCTCGTGTGGGGCGCGCGGATCGTCGCGACCTCCGAGCTCGAGGTCCCGCACCCGCGCCTGCACGAGCGTCGCTTCGCGCTCGCCCCGCTCGTCGATCTCCTCGGCGCCGACTTCGAGATCCCGCGCGTCGGCCCCGCGGGCGCCGTGCTCGCGCGGACCCGCGACCAGCCGCTCGAGTACATCGCCGAGACCTGGTAGCCCGCCCGCCGGAGCGGCCGGAGCCGCCGGAGGCGCGGGTCAGAGAGCGGGAGAGATTGGCAAGAGCGCCAAGCCCGCCAAGGAAGGGGGGAAGGACGGGGCGCACCGTTCGATCTTCTCTACGAATCCTTGGCGTCACTTGGCGGCCTTGGCGGCCAATCTCCACGGCTCAGCGCTGGAGCTTCGCGAGGTTCGTGCGGTGCGTGTACACGAGCAGCGCGGTCGTCAGGCACGCGAGCGCGGTGTAGGGACCCTCGCCGCGCGCGACCATCAGGCCACTGATCACGGCGATGCCCGCGAGCGAGCCGAGCGCCGGGACCTTGGTGAGCCGCCAGATCACGACGAACACGAGCACCGCGATGCCGGCGAACGCGGGGTCGAGGACGAGGAACACGCCAAACGCGGTCGCGACGCCCTTGCCGCCCTTGCCCCCGAGGAATGGCGAGAAGCAATGCCCGAGGATCGCCGCGCCGCCCGTGAGCGCCACCACCGACGGCCAGCCGCAGTAGTGCTGCGCGAGCAGCACGGGGACGGCGCCCTTCGAGGCGTCGAGCAGCAGCACGATGAGCCCGGTGCGGGCGCCGAGCACGCGCGCGACGTTGGTCGCTCCGATGTTGCCGCTGCCGTGCTCCTGGATCGTGACGCCGCGGCGCTTCGCGATCAGCACGCCGAACGGGACCGCGCCGGCGACGAAGCCGGCGAGCACGAGCGCGACCATGCCGACCATGAGCGCAGCTTGGCTCACGCCGGCGGCTTCCACCAGCGGCGGACCTGCTCGAGCGCCGAGGTCCGGGGCAGGCCCGCCGGCAGGGTGTCCAGGAACACCCGACCGTAGGTCCGCATCACGATCCGACCGTCGAGGATGGCCACGATGCCGCGGTCGTCGCGCCGCCGGATCAGACGGCCGAAGCCCTGCTTGAGCGCGATCGCCGCGGCCGGGAGCTGGATCCGATCGAAGGGGTCGCCGCCGGCCTCGGCGCAGGTCCGCATCCGCGCGGCGAGCAGGGGATCCGTGTGCGGCGCGAACGGCAGCTTGTCGATCACGACGAGCGAGAGCGCGTCGCCGGGGACATCGACGCCCTCCCAGAACGAGCTCGTCCCGAGCAGCACCGAGTGCGGCGTGGCGCGGAAGCGATCGATCAGCGTCGCGCGGGGCGCCTCGCCCTGGACGAGGCGCGGGTAGGGCAGGTTGGCGAGTCGGGCGGTGGCCTCGCGGAGCGCGCGGTGACTCGTGAACAGCAGGAACGCGCGGCCGTCGGTGACCGCGAGGAGCTCGCGCGTGCGCTCGGCGGCGGCGGCGGAGAAGCCCTCCGCGACCGACGGTAGATCGCGCGGCACGTAGAGCATCGCCTGCCGCTCGTAGTCGAACGGCGACGGCACGAGCAGCTCGTCGACGTCGTCGAGGCCGAGCCGCGCGCGCGTGTACGTGAAGTCGCCGGCCGCCGCGAGCGTGGCCGACGTGAACACCGGCGTCGGACCGGCGGTCACGACGTGGCGGCGGAGCAGCTCGGCGACCTCGATCGGCGACGCGCTGAGGACCGTCCCGCTCGCGCGGACCTCGCCCCAGTAGACGTGGCTCTTCTGGCGCTGCTCGCCGATCATCGCCAGATCGTCGCGAACCTCGCGGGCGCGGCGCGCGAGGCTCGTCAGCGATGCGCGCGCGCCGGCCTCACCTTCGGGCTCCTCGTCGGGCGGCGGCTCGCTCTCCGCCTCCGCCGCGCGCGCGAGGTCCTCGAGGGCGGTGTCGAGGCGAAACCACGCGGTCTGCCGCTCGGGGTGATCGAACAGGCCCTCGGGCAGCGGCACGCGGCCGCCGTCCTCGGCGACGAGCGCCGAGCGGATCAGCGAGAACAGGCCGATCCCGGCGCGCTCGACGCCGTGGATCAGATCGCTGCTCGCGTGGCCGGTCCACAGCGGCATGCCCGACAGCGCGAGGTGCGCGTCGCGGACGAGCTCGCCGAGCTTGTGCGTCGAGACCCGCGCGCCGAAGTGCTCGGTGGCGACGTCTTCGAGCTGGTGCGCCTCGTCGAAGATCACCGCGTCGTGATCGGGGAGCACGCGCGCGCCGGGATGCGCCGCCCGCAGCACGCGGTCCGCGAAGTAGAGGTGATGGTTCACCAGGATCAGCTGCGCCGACTCGGCGAGCCGCCGCGCCTGCGTCACGAAGCAGCGCTCGAAGTGCGGGCAGCGCGGCCCGATCCGCGCATCGGGCGTCGTCGTGACCTCGGTCCACAGCGGCGCCGACTCCGCGAGCCACTCGACCTCCGAGCGATCACCGGTCTCGGTGTCCGTCGACCAGTCGAGCAGCGCGGCGAGCGAGACATCCTCGCGGTGCCCGGCGGCCGCGGCGTCCGGGCCGGTGCGCAGCTGCTGGGCGCGCGACTCGAGCTCCGCGAGCTTGCGCCGGCACACGTAGTTCGAGACGCCCTTCAGCACGACCGCCGAGAACGGCCGCGCGAGGATCGTGCGCAGCAGTGGTAGATCGTGCCGCGCGATCTGATCTTGCAGCGCGCGGGTGCCGGTCGACACCACGACGCGCTTGCCCGACTGCAACGCCGGGATCAGGTACGCGAGCGTCTTGCCGGTGCCGGTGCCGGCCTCGACGATCAGCGCACGGTTGTCGTCGAGCGCCCGCGCGACCGCCGCCGACATCGTGCGCTGCTCGAGCCGGTCCTCGTAATGCGGGATCGCGCGGTCGAGCCCCCCGCCGGGAGCCAGCAGCTCGGTCGACGCCTCGATCACGAGCGGCGCGCGGCCTTCTCGGTGTGCCCGCTGGTGCCGAACCGCCGCGCGAGCTCGGCGAAGACCGCGTCGATCGGGATCCCGCGCGCGACGAGCCCGACCATCACGTGGAACAGCAGATCGGCGGTCTCGTGCACGACCTTGCCTGGGTCGCCGGTGGGCAGCTCGGCCGCGAGCTCGCCGTGCTCCTCGGCGATCTTGGCGAGGATCTTCGGCATCCCGGCGTCGAGCAGCGAGCGCGTATAGCTCCGCTCGGGCGTCGCGGCATCGCGGCGGGCCTCGAGGAGCCTCGCGAGCCGCGCGACGACCTGAGCGCCGACGAGGCCGGGCACGCCATCGTCCTCCGTTGGGGCGGCACCGTCGTGGTCGACGAAGTAGAAGCAGCTCGTGGTGCCGGTGTGACAGGCGGGCCCGGCGGGCTGCACCACCGCGAGCACCGCGTCGCGATCGCAATCGAGCCGGAGCTCGACGAGCGCGAGCGTGTTGCCTGACGTCTCGCCCTTCCTCCACAGCGCCTGCCGCGAGCGCGACCAGAAGTGGACCTCGCGGGTCTCGCGCGTGAGCCGCAGCGCCTCGGCGTTCATCCACGCGAGCATCAGCAGCGTCCCGGTCGCGCCGTCCTGCACGACGCACGGGACGAGCCCACGGTCGTCGAACACGGGCTGCAGCAGCTCCATGGGGTCAGACACTACTTGCACAACTTGCGATCGCCAAGTAGCTGATCGGGTGGTCCGGGGGTGCCACTTAGCCGCCGCTGGTTGTGCAAGTAGTGTCTGCCCCCAGGCGGACGCCGACGATCGCGGCCCGCGTGACCTCGCGCAGGACCGCATCGTTGATCGGGGTCGGGACGCCGTGCGGGCGACCGAGCAGCGCGATCTCGCCGTTGAGGTACTCGCACTCGAGGCTCGCGGCGCCGCGCGCGAGCCTCTGCCACGTCGAGCCGCCGCCCTTCGCACGCCCGGGGATCGCGCCGGACTGGAGCGAGCCGCGGCGGCCGAGCCACTCGGCATCGGGCACGAACGCGAGGCCGGCGGCCGCGAAGCAGCGCTCGCCCTCGGCACGCAGCGCGGTGACCACGGATGCGTGCACCCGGGTGGTCCACAC
>JALZOI010000060.1 GCA_030857245.1 Myxococcota bacterium | reverse complement strand
AGCTGGTTGCTCAGAAACGGGCGGCGGGTTGCAGCGGGCAGCTGGCAACGGGCAATGAAGAGGCGAAACGGCGGGCGGGGATCGAGCTGGTTGCTCAGAAACCGGCGGCGGGCAGCGGGCAGCTGGCAACGGGCAATGAAGAGGCGAGACGGCGGGCGCGAGGATCGAGCTGGGTTCCGCGAGGACGCATGGAGCGCCACGAGCTCTCGCACCGCGAGGCGCCCCTGCGAGGGTGTCCTCCTACGGAGAGCGAAGCTGAAGGCGCGGGGGCCCCCCAGCGACCAGGCGCGCAGCGCCCCGGTCGCGGGGCTTGCCGGTGGTCCAAGCGCGGTGTCCGCCGGGCCGCGGCTCGAAGCGTGACTGCGAAGCAGAGAAGCCCGGGGGAGTGCCGGAAGCGCAGCGGGTCCGAGGAGGACCCCGAGCCAGGCGCCGCGCGGGATCGCTACGCGGGATCGCCGCCCACGCGAAATCGCCACGCGGGATCGCCGCCCACGCGAAATCGCCACGCGAGCTGCGCTCCGCAGCACCGTCGGTTAGCGAGCTCGCTACCGAACTGCGCGCAGACAGATCCGCTGCGCACCAACACCGCCACCATCCACCGCAAACACCCAGAGCCCGTTGTTCACGATCGCGAGCTCGTACGCCTCGCTCTGTGGCTGCGTGCCGTTGAGCGCCATCGACGCGAGCGAGCCGTCCGCCTCGAGGTAGCCGACGATGACGTCATCGTGGACGTCGATGTAGCTGACCCAGTAGCGCGCGCCGTCGTACACGATCCGCGGGGACCGCGCGTTCGGCACGAGCTCGCGCTGGTTGGCGATCTCGCTCTCACCGCCGACGCGCAGCTGCGAGATCATGACGCGATCGCCGTCCTCGTAGACGAGGTAGCCCTCGCGATCGGGACCGCTCGCCGCGATCCGGGCGCCGATGCACGCGAAGTTGCGCTGCGACGTGACGCCCGCGGCCATCCGCTGCAGGTGGCACGTCGTGTCGGTCGACCACGAGGCCATCGTATCCGTGAGGTAGCGCGTCGCCGTCATCGACAGCGGCTGGGCCTTCGACAGCAGCCGCGTGCCGCTCGTCGTCCACGAGTCATCGAAGCTGATCGCGGTCAGGCCCGCTTCGTCGCCGATCGTCGCGACGCGGCCCAGACGGGAGGTCGCGATCGGCAGGTCCCCGACGACGGTGCCAGGGCTGGTCGTGAGGTTCTGGAACGCGCCGAGGTCCTCGCGCACGAGGTCGATCGCCGCGCCTTGCTCGCCGACCGCGGCGGTGACGAGGCGACCGTCGACCGCCCCGGCGCTGACGGCCGTGAACGCCTGGTCGTCGCGCACGATGGTGCCGGTCTCCTTGCCGGTCAGCTGACCGCTGCCATCGATCGTGAAGCCGCGCAGCGGGCCACCGCTCCGCGCGGTGGTGAAGATCGCGGCTCCGGTCGCGGTCGGCGCGACGGCGAGATCGACGTCGCGACCATCGAACGCGACGGAGGGCCACGACCGCACGGCACAGACGTCGGGCGCGAGGCGCGACGCCGGCTCCTCGAAGCTGGGCTCGTCCTCGACCGGCCGGCCCTCCTCGGTGTCGTCGAGGACGAGGTTGTCACCGCAGCCAGCCACCAACATCACCATGGGAAGAAGAGCGCGCATCGAACCATTATCGACACGGGTGCTCCGAGTAGGAAGGTGCATTAACAAATCTTTCGCAGAGCAGCTCACAAAGACATCGTCCTACACGCCGAACAAGCGGCGCACGTTTCTGCGTAACCACCCATGCCTCCCGACGTAGTCCCGGGCGATGCATCGCGTCCTCGTCCTCGTGATCGCCGTCGCATGCGCGACGGAGCAAGACCTCGACCCCCCCGACAACCCCACGGTTGATGCGGGAGTCACCCCCGATGGCGCGACCGGCGATCCAGACACGCCACCCGTCGGTCACGCCGCGCTCGTGCCCTGGCTCGCTGCCGGTCATTACCTGTCATGGGCGTGTGAGGAAGCGCCCCACGCACCACGACCGGGCGGCGCGCACGGCGCGAACCGGGTCTGCAGCAACGCCGCGCTGGCAGGTTCGCCGGCGGGCACGTACCCGATCGGCGCCGCCTCGGTGAAGGAGCTGTATCGCAACGGTGCGATCGACGGATATGCGGTCGGGATCAAGCGCACGACAGGCACCGCGGCCGCGAGCTGGTACTGGTACGAGGTGCTCGGCGGGAGCGTGATCGTCGATGGGGATGGCGTCCCGCTGTGCGCGAACTGTCACGCGGACGCGCCGCGCGATCACGTCTTCACGCACGTCCGATGAGCGCAGCCGGTGCACCGCCGTCAGCGCGGCGCGGCCGCCGCGGCCCGGACCGCCACCTTGCGCGCGATCGCGAGCGTCCGCTCCTTGATCGTCTGGATCGACTTGTCTCGATCGATCACGGAGACCCGGTACACCGTGCCGTTCACGAGCATCTGCACGCGATCGCCGTCCCAGACGGCGCGCTCGCCGAGTCCCTCGATCGGGTACTCGGTCCACGCAGCGTCGGCGGGGCGGCGCACCGCGACCGTGAGATCGGGGATCTGTGCCGCGGCCTCGGCGGCGGTGACCTGGCGTGCGTCGCGCGCGGCACCCGCGCCGATCGCAGGCGAGAGCGAGCAGGCGATGTTGTCGGGCTCGGGGGCGACGTATTGCATCTGCGCGCCGAGGATCGCCGAAACCTCCCCGATCCCGACGACGGCGCACGGCCCCACCCCGGGCGGATAGTCCACGTACGTCGCAGCCGGCGCGGGCTCGGGTGCCGCCGCGACGGTGGCCACGGTGGGCGCGAGCTGCTCGGTGGTCTTCCAGGCGATCCCCCAGTGCTGCTGACCCGAATGCTTCGTGACGCACGCTTCGAGCTTGCGCTCGGTCGCCGTCCAGCACTCGAACGCGTCGAGATCGCCGCTCCGCTCGCGGTGCTCCGGCTCGCCCCACTTCGCGGTGAGCGCCGGCACCGGGTCGCCATAGATCATCACCCGGAACCCGACGACCCGGTCATCGAGGGGTGGCTCGCCCGTCACGTACTGGATGTTGAGCTTGTCGGGCACGGCGATGTCCATCTCGAAGCGCTGGCCCTGGGTGACCACGCCGCCGAGCTTCACCGGCAGCCGCGTGGGCGCCTCGAGCTTCAGCGGGATGACCGTCGAGGGCACCTCGATGCCGCCGACCGTCCACGTCGTCGGAGCGGAGCCCCCACCCGACGTGCCACACGCCATCACCACGACCAGCCACACCGAGCTTCGCATCAGACGATGCTCGCACGCGATCCAGCGCTGGTCACAACCCTCACGCACCTTCGATGAGCAAGGCCGCAGCAAAAACTTCCGGGCGCGACGAGAGGCATGGCAGGATCCGGATCCGCATGCAGCTGCGCTGGTCCGTGATCGTCGTCGGTGCCTGGCTCACCACCGGGTGCGTCGAGGCCACGGACCGCCCGGCGCGCTGGAGCTACGTCCACGCCGCGATCTTGCAGCCGGCGTGCGCGACCGCGGGCTGTCACTCGGGCCTGACCGCGATCGCCGGCCTCAACCTCGCGACCGCGGATCACGCGTACAACCTGCTCACCGGCCACGTCTGCGGCGAGCCGATCGGACCGCAGAGCCCGCCTCGCAACTTCATCACCCCGGGCAGCGCCGAGTACTCCACGCTGATCCACCAGCTGCGCGGCGAGGACCGCGACGTCATGCCCCCCGACGTGCCGCTCCCCGACGTCGAGATCGAGCTGGTCGCGCGGTGGATCGATCAAGGTGCGGCATGCGATTAGCGAGCCTCGCGCGCGCGGCCATGCTCGCACTGGTCGGCGTCATCGCGGCGTCGGCCACGGCGCATGCCTACCCGCAGTTCCAGCTCGCGACCGGCACCGATCGCTGCATCGCGTGTCACTACTCGCCGGCCGGCGGAGGCCTGATCAACGACTACGGCCGCGACGAGGCGGGCAGCACGATCAGCCGCGGCGGCGACGGCCGGTTCCTCCACGGCGCGTGGACGCCGCCGACGTGGCTGCAGCTCGGGCTCGATCTGCGCGGCGCGGCGCTGGTGAAGGTCCGCGAACCGGAGACCGAGGTCCTCGGCTTCCCGATGCAGACTGACCTCTACCTGCGCGCCGGTGGCGAGCGGTTCTCGATCAACGTCACCGCCGGGCTCCGCGGCGGAGCGCGCGATCCGCAGCCCCCACTCGGCGAGCGCGTCGTGTCGCGCGAGCACTACGTGATGTACGCGCGCGAGAGCGGGACCTACGTGCGGGCGGGGCGGTTCTTCCCGATCTTCGGGATCCGCTCGCAGGATCACACGGCGGCGGTGCGGAGGTACCTCGGCTTCCACACGCTCGAGGAGCCGTACGGCGCGGCGGCGGGAACCTTCGGCGACACCTGGGAGGCGCATGTCTCGGCGTTCGTGCCGCGGCCGGTCGACTTCCTCGGCGCCGGCGTTCACGCGAGCGGCGCGGCTGCGTACTACGAGCAGCGCTTCCTCGACGACACCGCAGCGCTCGGCGCGCAGGCCCGCGTCGCGGTGTCGCCGACCGACGCGCGGGTCACCGCGGGCATCGTCGGCAAGCGCTACCTGGAGGGCGCCGGCGTGATGCTGCTCGCCGAGGTCGACCTCCAGCGGCAGGCATTTCGCGACGGCGGTGGCCCGACGCGCTACCAGCTCGCGAGCTACCTCGCGGCGAGCCGGTTCGTCACGCGCGGCGTGATGGTCGGTGCCGCGCTCCATCGCTGGCAGCCGGATCTGCGGCTGCGCTCGTCGCGCGACGCGTTCGAGGTCAACATCCAGTACTTCCCGCGCGCGCACTTCGAGCTCCACCTGCTGACGCGCGTCGGGGGCCAAGGCGACTTCGACGACCCCGGCCTGCTCTCCCTCCTCCAGCTCCACTACTACCTGTGATGCGCCACCTCTCCCTCCTCCTGCTCCTCCTCGCCGCCTGCGTGCCCGACGTCCCCGCGGCGCCGAGCTTCCAGCAGCACGTCCTGCCGATCCTCGCAGCGAACTGCGTGCGCTGCCATGGCACGCCGGCGATCGGCGGCGCGCCCGAGGAGCTCCGCCTCGACGTGTTCGGCGACTCCACGCTCGTCCGCGACGACGACGTCGGCGAGGAGCTGATCGCGGGCGCGGCGTCGGTCGCGAGCGCCCTCGCGTTCCGGGTGATCGATCCCGACGCGCCGATGCCGCCGCGGTTTCCACTCGACGACTACCAGATCGAGACGCTCGCCCGCTGGGGCGACGCGCCGCTGCGGGGAGCGCCGCGACCCGGCAACCACCCGCCCACGATCGTCGTCGCGAGCACGTCGCAGCACGGCGACGTCGTCACGATCCTCGCGCACGTCGGCGATCCCGATCCCGACATCGTCGGCGGCGTGCTGCGCGTCCGCCGTGGCGCGACGGTGCGCCCGATCGGCCTGCTCCGCTCGGGACCCAACGCCGTCGCGTGGGACACGGCCGGCCTCGCGCGGGGCACGTACGACCTGGTCGCCGTGATCGATGACGGCGCCGCCGAGATCTCGATCGAGCTCGGCACCGTGACCGTGGAGGCACCGTGAGCGCCCGCGGGCTCGGGCTCATCGCGGCCCTCGCGATCGGCGCGGGCGCATGCGCCGAGAGCGTCGACCCCGACATCGTGGAGCGCTATCCGATCGACGGCTACCAGGCGTGGAAGCGCGTCGACGTCCGCGGCAACGCGCCGGGCCACACCAACAGCTACCGCGTGATCTACGCGGACCCGACCGCCGCTGATCCCGCGCAGGACTTCCGGCTCGGCTACCAGGAAGGCTCGATCTTCGTGAAGGAGGTCCGCGACGACGTCGACGGGCAGCCCGGCGACCTCCGCTATCTCGCGATCATGCGGCGGGTCGGCCCGGTCACCGCGGCGCTCGAGGACGACGGCGGCTGGCTCTACACCGAGACCTCCACCCCCGGGGAACCCGAGCAGCACTTCGACTTCTGCTGGAACCGCTGCCACGTCGCGGCGCCGTACAACGGCGCGTTCTACGACTACCGGCAGTAGGCAAGCAAGGCGTGAGGCAGCGCACGCGGCGGCATGCGACCGCGGGCTCCCGTGAATCTACAGATCTAGCTCATCGGCGCCGATGTCTGGCATTCCGTCTGATCGCGCCTGGCCATCGATGTCATCAGTGATGTTGCCCGTGACGCCGCCGTTGACCGCGGCATTGGGAGCCACGAGATGATAGTCGGCTGGAGTAAGACTACCGAGTGACACGAAGAAGCCGAGTGCACTCTCGGCAATGAGGGAACCCCCAAAGTTGCACGTTCCGCCCGTCTGCGCGTTCTCGAGGGATGCGTTTCCTCGGCTGTTGTCAAGGATCAGGTTGTTAGGCGCACTCCCACCCGTGCAGAAGAAGCCTCCGGAGAGGACTGGTGTCGCGTTCACGTCGCAATTGTTATCAACAATCGTATTGTGCGCTGCGCGGTTACCGGCTTGCGTCGACTCGAGACGCATGCCCCCGAAAGCAGCGGACGCGTTATTGCCATTGCGGGATACGAAGTTGTTGGTCACGTCGTAAGTGCCACCGATGCTGCTGAGCCCGCCCGCTCGGTTACCGAAGACGAGCGATCGGTGAACTCCAAGCCGACTGATGATCGCGGAAACGCCAAGCATTCGGTTGTCGGCGATGACCGAGTCCGTAATCTGACTTGTGGCGTTGGACTCGATTCGTATGCCGTGCCCCGCGCTTCGACGAATCGCACTCTTCGTAGCAGTCAAGCTTCCGGTCGTCACAACGATCCCGTCAGAGGTGGAGTCATTGAGGTCCGACTCTGTGAGGGTCGACGTGCAGCCATTGACCGTCGAGATCCACGGTCGCGCTTCGGATGGTGGGGAGTCGAAAACCACTCGGACGAGCTCGAGGCTACCGCGGTCACACTCAACCCCCTTGTGCAACGTGATGCCCCTGATCGTTAAACTGGAGTCCACCACTCGCAAGGCAAAGCCAGGGGCCGTGCGTTCGATGACGGCGCCCCTGCCTCCTACGATCGAGAGATGAGGTGTCGCGACACCGACGATGAAGTCGCTCGACATCAAGTAGGTGCCGTTCCCGAGTCGAATCGTGGACTTCTCGCTGTTCGCCAGGTCCTTCGCGAAATGAATCTCGCACGGAGCAGTTTGTGGGCATTGGCCGGCAGAGACGCCCTCGGGGCTGACGTAGAGGATGTTCTCGATGGCCTCACAAGCCCCGTCGGGACGACACACTCGGCTCGCGCACTCGTCGTCAAGCTCGCATGAGCGGCAGGTACCGTCGGATGTACAAATCGGAAGTCGAGTCGAACACTGCTCGTTTGAAGACCACGTCGTGCTGGCATCTTGCTCGCCGACGCAACGGTTCGTGTCGGGATCACACAAAAATCCGTTCTTGCACTCCGAGGTGGTATCGCAATAGGCGGGATTTGGGCGCGTGGAGCAGCTCGCCACGAGGCTCAGAACAACGAAGAACAGGAGCAATTGCGATCGGTGACGCGCACAAGTAGGTGAGGCGCCACCCGAAGGCTGCGGCCGGCGAGCAGGTTGTGTAGACATGGTCACATCTATCGACGCGAGGGGCCGCAGGTTGCGTTTTGTCAGTGTCGGCGAGGAGAATGTACGCCGCCTTGGCCGAGCTTGTGCAATTCTCCGTAGATGCGCAGCATGTTGTTCGTTGTCGCGGGCTTGGCCTCACTGTACCCGGTTACGGCGGAGGCTCACATCCACCTGACTGCACCGGTCGCCCGCACGGACAGCATGACGGGGGACCAGAAGGCGCGGGACTGCGGTGTCGCCGGTCAGGTGCGGACGAACCGCGTGACCACGTTCAAGCCCGGCGAGACGATTACGGTAACGTGGCTCGAGACCGTCAATCACACGGGGCACTATAGGGTCTCGTTCCAACCCAACGGTTCTGTGTTCCCGCTCCCACGGGCGGCGGCAGGCGGAGGGTTTCCGAACACCAATCAAGAGGGACTCGATGCCGCGACCGGGGCCATCGTGCTCAAGGACTTGATCCCCGACGGTATGCTGAGCACGACGGTCACGCTCCCGAACATGGAGTGCGACAACTGCACGCTGCAGTTCATCCAGGTGATGGACGACGGTGATCCGTACTCCGTCAGCTCGCTTTACTTCAACTGCGCCGACATCACGCTGTCGAATGGGGCGCCGTCGATGGTCGATGCCGGTCCGGTGCAGCCGGGCGCGGATGCGGGTGTCGATCCCATGAATCCCGGCGGCCCGAGCGATACGAGCGGCGGCTGCGCGACGACCGGCGGGACGGGCCTCGCGGCGGGCCTCTCGCTGCTCGGCCTCGCGATCGCCGGCCGTCGTCGTCGCCGGAGCTAGCGAGCCGCGCTCGCGGGCCCTAGCTCGGCGGGACGCAGGCTTTGCGGCTCTTCGCGCCGTCGACGAAGTCCACGCTCGCGGAGCAGTTGGACTCGTTCTCGACGTCGCGGTTGGCGTTGCACTGCGGCTTGTCGCTGCAGGTGCGGAAGCAGTAGTTCGTGCCGTCGGTGTGCGCGACGCACGCCGAGTCCTCGACGCAATCGAGGTCGCTCGTGCAGCCCATGAGGCCGCAGTAGCCGCCCTTGAAGGACAGGCACACCTGGTCGGTGTCGACGTCGCAATCCTCGGCCGCGGCGCACTGCGCACCGATGCCGAGGTCATCCGCTTCGCTGCCATTGCCGCAAGCGAGCAGGCCGCCCCCGAGGACGATGCCCAGCAGGGTCACGAGCGTGTGGTGCATCAGTTGTCCTTCGCGCCTTCTCGGATCCACACCAGGATCTTCAGGTAGTCGGGGTCCTGCGGGCTCGCGAACGTGGCCGTCTGGTGGTTCGGCGGCTCCTCGCGCAGCGGCTTCGTGAGCAGCGAGCTCGTCTCGGGCGTGGCGAGCAGTACGCGCGTGGTCGACTCGACGAGCAGCTCCTTGTAGACGAGGTTCGCGCTGCCATCGAGCGTGAGGCCGCCGAGGTCACGACCCGCGCCGTTGCCGGAGTGACAGGCCACGCAGCCGCGGCCCTTGAAGATCGGGAACACCTGCTGCGCGAACGAGACGTTGGTCGGCAGCATTGGTGGCGTCCCGGGGGCCACGACGGCATCCGCGAGCGTGACGCTGCCGGCTGCGACCGGTGAGGTCGCCATGTCGATCGCGACGGTCGCGGTCGCCGGCTGCGCCATCGACACCACGCCGGGCGCGACCTCGAAGAAGACGACGAGCCCCGACGTCGAGGTGGTCGTCGCGGCCGGGGTCGGCACGCCGTTCGCGTCGAGGAAGAACGGCCCGCGGATGTCGGGGCCGCCCGCCAGCACGAGGTTCGCCGCCGCGACCCCAGATTGCGGTGCGCCCGCCGGATCGACGACGCGCAGCACGAGCACGCCGCGCGCGGCGGTCGGGGTCACCGCGAACGCAGACGCGAGGCTGGCGAGGTAGGTCTCCTTCAGCACCGGCGCCTGGACGCCCTCGAGATCCGACGTCGTGACCTCGACGACCTGGCTGAACGTCGCCCGATACGTCGGCGGCGCGGACGCGAGGATCTGGAACACCGAGTTCTCGGGCACCTCGGTGATCGTGAATGCCGCACCCTGCGAGCTGATCACGGGCGGCGGGGTGATGCCCGACGCCGAGACGCTGGCGCCGGTCTCGACCGCCGCACCGCCCTGGAAGTCGACCACCTCACCGGTCACGGTGAGCGCGCCGCCGAGCGGACCGTCGTCGGTAGGACCCTCGTCGCCGCAACCGACGGCGACGAGCGCGAAGACACAGAACAGGTGACGAGCAAGCATCGATGCTCCTTTCGACAGCTCCACCATTCTGGACCCAACCCGAGCGGACCCGGCCTCTTTCTGACTGTCATCTGCGCCACGTTCGTCATCGCGGGTCAGGCAGATCTGCTTGCGTTCTGGCCGCACATTGCCTCCGCGGCGCCGGCGCGCCACCGCTCGGCGCCGGTCGACGCTCGGCTGCGTGAAGCGTGCGGCCACCGAAACGGCAACGAGCCGACGATCACCGCCCGCGTCGGGCAAGTGAGCGTCGGCTACGCTGTCGGCTCGTCGTTCGAGCCGACGTGCGCCGTCCGTGGGCTAATGTCGGACGAACGGGTCGGTCGTGCGCGTCGAGGACTGTCCCTCGCTAGCGGCCGCGCCGTCTTCGCGGTGATCCCACCAGTCTTTCGCGGCACCCGAGACCTGGTGCATCGCGACGTCCTTGATGAGCTTGAACGCGAGCGAGCCGAGCATCGCGACGAGCGCGCCCATCAACCCGTTCTTCGCGGTCTCCGTGTCCACCGTGATGTCCGAGCGCTTCTTGCCGCCGCCCGGAATCCCGAGCAGCAGTCCGACGCCCAGCGCGATCCCGAACGCTGCCCGCGGATGAGCCGCGATGTGCGCCTTGATGTCGAGCTTGTGCCGCGCGTCGGAGACGCGACGACCGATCTCCTCCATGCGTGCGAACATGGAAGCTTTCGCTTCCTCGACCAGCCGGTCCTCGTCCTGGGTGTGCGCCATGGTGAGCTCCTTTAGCGACGGAACAGGCGCATGCCGATGTAGCCGACGCCGAACGCCACGCTGACGGCCTTGATCGGGTTCGCGCGGATCATGTCCGTCGCGCGGTCGAGATAGACGTTGCCCTTCGACAGCGCCTGGTCCTTGACGTCGACTGCGCGGGTCTTCAGGTGGTCCATCTTCTCGTGGCCCTGATCGACGAGGTCCTTCGCCTTCTGCTTGATCTGATCGATCTTCTCCGACGCAGCGCCCATCGCGCCGCCTGCCGAAGCGCCGGGACCCATCGAGTTGCCGCTGCCATTGGGGGTGTTCATCTGAGAGCTCCTGAGAAAGTTGCTTGAGAAAAAGTTGAAGTGTTTCGCGTCATCCCAAAGCACGCCGCGTGCCTCTTCTGTTCCTTCGTAACTCGTCGAACTTGGGTGGGATACTCCGTGCGCCGGAGCCCCGTCGTGCGCGGTGGCCGTGCGTGGGTTTCGGAGAGCGCCGGCGTAGCAGCCTCGCTCGGCGTGCTCCGATGCCTCAGAGCGAGCCAAGTCTCACCAATGACTCACCTTGCATCCGGAGTACACGTAGATCACGTGACGTGAGCGCACGGTGAGGAGCCCGGCCGCCGAACTGAAATCGAGCTCAGTTACGGCGCTTGTCGAGCAGCAGGATCTCGCCGGCGATCTGATCGTTGCCGTGACGCGGGGTGAGCACGCGACCTCCCTGCTGCTGGACGCCGCGCGGCACGTCACCCATATCGGGAGTCCAGCGCGGCATCCGCACGACCGGCAGCATCTCGGTGGTGCCGAACTCGAGCGACTCGGGGTCGACGATCACGACCTCGTCGGTCGGGATGATCTGCGCCGCGAGCGGACGGGCTCGGACGGCGGCCGCCTGCGGCGGGCGCGGCGGCTCGACGCCGGTGAGCTCGAAGCTCTCGTACTGCGACGACAGGTCGAGGGCGATGGAGCGGCCGAGCTGGCGGACCTCGAGCGCACCGGGGCGCAGCGACGGCTCCTTCTCGAGCATGCGGTGCACGAGCTCGCAGAGCTCGGGCGGCGCGTTGCAGGCGTCCCTCAGCGGCTCGGGCTCACTCGAGAGGTGCATGCAGACGACCTCGGCGAGCGTGCGGCCGTCGAACGGCGGATGCCCGGCCAGCGCCTCGTAGGCGATGACACCGAGAGAGTAGAGGTCGCACGGCGCCGCGATGTTCTTGCCCGTCGCCTGCTCGGGCGACATGTAGATCGGCGTGCCGGGCGTGAGCCCGTCGAGGGTGAGCCGGCCTTTCGGGCCGAGGCGGGCGACGCCCCAGTCGATCACGCGCAGCGGGAAGTCGCGATCCGACGGCGTCAGCAGCAGGTTGTCCGGCTTGAGATCGCGGTGGACGACGCCGCGCGCGTGGACCGCCGACAGCACATCGGCGATCTCGGCGAGCATCGTCGCGACCTCGACGGCGCCGAGCTTGGCCGAATAGTGGAGCCGGCTGGCGAGCGTCTCGCCATCGACCATCTCCATCGCGATCCACGGGCGGTGATCGGGGAGCACGTTGCACTCGAACACGCGCACGATGCCGGGATGCCGGCACTCCTCGAGGATCGAGGCTTCCTGGACCATGCGCGTCGCCATGCCGGGCTGCCGGCGTAGCTCCTTGTGCATGACCTTGATCGCGGCGCGGCGCGGGAGCACCGTGTGGACAGCCTCGTAGACCGTGCCCATGCCGCCGCGTCCGATCTCCTTGACGATGCGGTAGGACCCGACCAACGAATCCGGTCCGAGCTCGGCGAGGTCATCCGACGTCATGTCGACCCTCGTTGCACGAAGCTTGCCGGTTTTCTGATCGGCCCAGTCGAGCACGAACAGCTCCTGCAATCCCGCAGATCGTGGCCCTCGCGCACGTCGGCGTTTCGCACTGGGCTCGCTGGCACGTGGTGTGCTCGGTTGGCGCGAATCCATGGCCACCTCGCAGGCGAAATCGCCTCCGGACGACCGTCTGGAGCCCAAGATCGGACCCGGGGAGATGATCTCGGGCTACCAGGTGGAACAGCTGGTCGGCACCGGCGGGATGGGGTGGGTCTACCGGGCCCGTCACGCGGTCAGCTCGCGCGTGGTCGCGATCAAGGTGCTCCGCGAGGACCAGGTCGGCCTCGACCGCGCCGTCGACCGCATGATGCGCGAGGCAGCGATCCTGGCCTCGGTCGCCCATGCCGGGTTTCCGCGCTTCCACGAGTGCGGCCTGCTCGACGACGGCCGGCCGTGGATCTCGATGGAGCTGATCACCGGACATCCGCTCGCGTCGCGGATGCAACGTGGTGTGCTCATGGCCGACGAGGTGATGAGCTTCCTCGGGAGCGTGGCAGAAGTTCTCGCCGCGGCGCACGATCGTGGCGTGACGCATCGGGACCTCAAGCCCGACAACATCTTCCTGACCCCCGACGATGCGGCGTTTCCGGTGCGCGTCATCGACTGGGGCATCGCGCACCATCTCGCCGGCGCCCGCTTCACGAACATGAACGAGGCGATCGGCACGCCGACGTACATGGCCCCCGAACAGGCGCGTGGCGGGCCCACCGACGGTCACTGCGATGTCTATGGACTTGGTGTCGTGGCCTACCAGGCGCTCGTCGGTCGCCCCCCGTTCATGGGCGAGACGTCCGTGGAGATCCTCGTCCAGCACCTCAACCGCCCGGTGCCGGCGCTCGCGCCCCGCTGTCCCGACGCTCCGGTCGGGCTCGTCGAGCTCGTCGAGCGCATGCTCGTGAAGAACTTCGAGGACCGGCCGAGCGCGCTCGAGGTTCGCGCGTCGATCGCCAAGCTGCGCAAGCACGCGTGCGAGCCTTGTTACCTGCACTTCTCGATCGATGACGGCACGGGAGTGCCGGTCGGCGTCCACGAGTACGACCGCACCCCCGCGACCACGCAGCTGCGAGCCGCTCGCGTCCCCGCGGAGCTTGCGGACCTGACCGACGACTGAGCCAGCGGCGCCAGCGGGCGGCCGCTCGCTCGGAGCCGCCGCCAGGTGGCCCAGGTCGCGCGTTCCAGCGACCGCGCTGCCGCGGCGGCGCGTGCTCGCCTCGGGTTCGTGCACGCGGCCAGGCCAAGGCTCAGGCGTCGGGGCCGTCGCTTTCCTCGAGCTGGTCGAGATCGATCTCCTCGATCTCCTCGTCGGCGACGTCGGCGTCCTTGGTGTCCTCGGTGCGCGGTCCGACGCCCTTGCGGTCATCGGGATCGAACGCGCCCTGCCGAGCGTGGGGCTCACGTTCGTCGGGGTTGTTCTGGTCGGCGGGTGAAGCGTTGTGGGTGTCCGGCATGAACGAGACCCACAGCAAGCGGCGTACCCTGCAGACGCTCACGGCCGCGTCGCCGCGGCGCTCGGACAGCGACGCCCGATCGTGGCGCGCCAGCGCGTGTGGACGAAGGGGTTACTTGGCGGACCATGTGGACCACCGCGCCGTCGTCGAGCCACGTGCTTCGCCAACCTCCGATGTGGACCACCACGCCGTCGTCGAGCCACGTGCTTCGCCAACCTCCGACGCGACGCCGCCGCGTCTCGAGATCGTGGCGCGTGCGGTACGCGAACGGTTTGAGCGCGGCGCGTCTGCTCGAGCTGCGCGATCGGGGCGCGCGGGTACGGTGACGCCGGCGAGATCGCCCGGCGACGCAGTCCGATCACGGTCTGGCGCGCGGCGTCGGTCCGGTCCATCAGTGGATGGAGGGGCGCTGCTGCAGCTTCGACCGGATGCCCTCGACCGAGTAGACCATCAGCTCGAGCAGCCGGCCCACGACCGACTCGAGGAACCGCGGATGGTCAGCCATCCGCGGCGCGAGCGAGACGTTGGTCGGGGTAGAGCTCGCGCTGGACGACGTCATGTGAGTCCAGGGAGCACGTAGCGTGCCAGGGGGGTGCCCGCAAATGGATGACCTTTGCGAGGTCGGCCGCGGGCCTTCGTCTCACCGGCGCGCGCTGCGCGTGTTTCCGCGCACGGTTTGCGAACGCCGCCGCCACCGCGGGCTCAGACGTTCGCGAGCGGGAGCGTGAAGGAGAACTCGGTGCCCTCACCCTGCTTGCTCACGACGTCGATGCGGCCGCCGTGGGCGTCGACGATGCCCTTGGCGATCGCGAGCCCGAGGCCGGCGCCGCCCTTCTTGGTGCGGCCGTGCCAGTAGCGGTCGAACACGTGCGGGAGCTCGGCATCCGTGATGCCCGGGCCCTTGTCGCGAACCGCGAAGATCGCGTGCTTTCCATTGCGCGACAACTCGATGTCGATGGGCGTACCGCGTGCGTGCTTGAGCGCGTTGCCGATCAGGTTCCCGAGCACCTGCAGCACGCGATCGCGATCGGCCGCGACCAGCGTCTGCTCCTCGGGGAGGACCGCCGTGATCTGACCGCCCGACTCCTTCACGAGCAGCTCGTGATCGGCCGCCGCCTGGCGGACGATCGACGCCGCATCGACGGTGCCGCGCGCGAGCTGGAGCGCGCCATTCTCGATCGCGCTGGCCTCGAGGAGGTCGCTGATCAGCCGCTCGGCACGCGTCGACGCGCGCTCGATCGCGCCGAGGTAGCGCGCCGGACCGCCGGTGACCTCTTCGCGCAGCGCCTCGCACGCCAGGCTGATCGCATGGAGTGGACCACGGAGATCGTGCGAGACAACCGCGAGCACGTCATCGCGCGCCCGGGCGGCCTGGGTCGCCGCCGCGAGCGACTTCGCCGACTCGGCCTCGGCGCGGCCGATCCGGATCGCGAAGCGGATCCGCAGCGCGAGCCGGCGCGGTGACAGATCGCCCTTCGGGAAGAAGTCGGTGACGCCGGCTTCGACGGCCGTCGTCAGCAGCTCTTCGTTCTGCTGGCCGGTGACGAGCACGACCGGGACGAGGTTGCCGCTCGCGCGAAGCAGCCGGGTCAGCTCGATCCCCGAGGTGCCGGGCAGATCGTGATCGATGAGCAGGCAGTCGTAGTGCTTGGTCTTGACCCGCTCGAGTGCCTGGGCCGCGTGCTCCGCTTCCTCGACGCCAGCGGCGAGCCCGCTCTGCTCGATCGCGCGGCGGATCGCGAGGCGATCCACGCGGTCATCGTCGACCATCAGCAGCTGCACCGGCTCGTTCATCGCTAACCGACAGTATCGCTCGGTGGCGGCGGAAACTCGACCACCGACCAGTAGCTTCGCATCGCATCCATGATCTGGCGAAACTTACCCGGAGCAGCCGGCTTCACGAAATAGCCCGCGGCACCGAGTCCGTACGCCGCTGCGCGATCATGCGGGTCATCCGAGGTTGTCAGGACGACGGCCGGCATCCGCTTGAGGCGCGGGTCACCGCGGACCTCCTTCAGCATGTCGATCCCCGACATCCGCGGCATCCGGAGGTCGATGACGAGGACGAGGCGCTCCATCGGGAGCTCGCCCGCGCGGAGCAGCTTGAGGGCTTCGAGGCCGTCGCGCGCGACGGTGATCGAGGCGACCTCGGGCGCGTGCGCGAGCGCTCGATGGACGTTCATGACATCGAGATCGTCATCCTCCACCAGGAGGAGATGAATCCGTTGCGGCTTCATGGCCCCGCCTTTGGGTGGCTACGAGTGCTCGGCTTCCCCCGGGTGACCCGTGGCGTTCCCTCCAGGTCCCACCGGGTGGCCATTCGAAGCCGGCGGCGCCGTCGGCGCCCGCGCCACGACCGGCTGGCCGCTGCCGGGCAGCTCGGGCTTGGCCTCGTGCCTCGGCTCCTCGAGGCGCCGGTACAGCGACCGGCGATCGATCCCGAGGATGCGCGCGGCGTGGGTCTTGTTGCCACCGACCGCGTTGAGCACCTGCCGGACGTAGCGACGCTCCATCTCGTCGAGGGTGATCAGCTCGCCCGGGCTCTCCGTCGTGATGACGATCTTGCTGCTCTGATGCTCCTGCACCTTCGCCGGCAGATCGTCGACGGTGACCTCGTCGAGGCGGCACAGGGCGACCGCGCGCTCCATGCAGTTCTCGAGCTCGCGAACGTTGCCCGGCCAGTCGTAGTCCATCAGCAGGCGCGCCGCGGGACCGGAGATGCCCTGCACCGGCTTGTTGGTGCGACCGGCGATCCGCTTGAGGAAGAACTGCGCGAGCAGCAGGATGTCACCCGCGCGCGAGCGCAGCGGCGGCACCGGGATCGCGACGACGTTGATGCGATAGAAGAGATCCTCGCGGAACCGCTTCTCCTCGACCTCGGTCTCGAGATCTCGGTTGGTCGCGGTGACGACGCGGGCCTCGAACGGCACCTCCTCGTCGCCGCCGACCGGGCGGACCTTGCGCTCCTGGAGGACGCGCAGCAGCTTGACCTGCATCTCGACCGGCATCTCGCCGATCTCGTCGAGGAAGATCGTGCCGGCGCCGGCCTGCACGAACAGACCGGCGCGCGATCGCTTGGCGTCGGTGAAGGCGCCGCGGACGTGGCCGAACAGCTCGCTCTCGAGGAGCGGGGCCGGCATCGCGGCGCAGTTGACCGCCACGAACGGCTGGTCGCGGCGGGGCGACAGGTTGTGGAGGGCGCGAGCGACGAGCTCCTTGCCGGTACCGGACTCGCCGGTGACGAGGACGGTCGCGTCGCTGTCGGACACCCGGCGGATCATCTCGATCGTCTCGCGGATGGCCGGGCTGTTACCGGCGATGCCGTCGATCGGCACGTCGCGGTCGGCCGCCGAGCGGAGGCGCTTGACCTCGCGCTTCAGGGACAGGTGCTCGAGGGCGCGGCCCACGGCGATCGCGAGCGCGTCGACCTTCACCGGCTTCGTGATGAAGTCGTAGGCGCCAGCGCGGATCGCCGCGATCGCCGTGTCGAGCCCGCCTTGGCCGGTCAGGACGATCGGCAGGAGGTCGGGGTAGCGCTGCCGGAGCTCCTGGCACAGGTCGATACCCGACATGCCGGCCATCTGCACGTCGGTGACGACCACGTCTGCCGGATCCGACCGGAGGTGCTCGAGGCACTGTTGGGCGGAATTGACGGCATCGACGTCGAATCCACGCTTGCGCAGGCTGTCGCGCAAGAGGACGGCGGTGTCATCATCATCATCGACGATCAGGATGGTTCCGTTCACAGCGAGGTCATACCTTTCTACCGCCTGCGAGCCCAGGTAACACCCCGAGACCCCGAATTGCGCTCATACGGCGGGACGGCGACCAGCCACGAAGCTGACGATCGCCAAGATGAGCGCAACGATGAAGATGATCTTTGCGATGCCGGCAGCACCGGCGGCGAGACCTGTGAAGCCGAAAAGTGCAGCGATCACTGCGATGACGAAGAATGCGATGGCCCAGGAAAACATCGTTAGCTCCTCGGGTTAGGCATCCGGTCCGTGCAGCGTAGATGCCAGATGGATGCCGAACCCCGGCGCGCGTACATCCGCGTATCACCGTGCGATCTGGTCGCCAGAGCGAGCGCTCGTGCACGGTGTGCGATATGGCGCGCCCGAGTGCGCGGGAGAGCGCACGAATCGGGTCGTCGAGCGCTCAGGCGGCGTCGCTGACGGTTGGCGCGTGCTGCTGGCCCGGAAGGGTGAGCGACATCACGGTGGCTGGGTGGTGGTTCAGGCCTTCACGACCAGCCGGTTCTGAACGCTGCTGACGCCATCGACTCGCGAGACCGCAGTCTCGATCTGGCGGATCGCGTCGACGTCCGCGGCATGGCCATGGAGCATCGCCGTCGTGCGATCGATCTCGATGGTGACGCCGGAGAGGTCGACGTGGGCGAGGGCCAGCTCGTCGGTGATCCGGTCCTGCAGCGCCTGCTCGTCGGCATCGATCGCGCGGAAGCCTTCGCGAGCCTGCTGTTCCTGCTCCGCCGTGGGCCGCATCGAGGTGTCGGGATCGGGCACGGTGCGACGGACGATCTCGTCGTAACTGGCGGGGACGCGGGGGTCGGGAGGCGACATACCAGCTGTTGTGCATCGCGGGTGCCATCCATCCGCTTGATCTCGGCACTCGTGCGACGACGAAACACGTGCCACTTGACCGCGTGCACGTCGCATCGCGCGCGCTCGCGCGGTGTAGCGCCCTCGCACGCGAAATCGCAGGAGATGGTGCGCAAGTGCGCGAAGCCTCGTCGGGCAGCGAGCTGGTATCGAGCGTGCAATCATCCGGCGTCACGACCCAGAGGTCGGAACCTTCTGCCAGCGTCCTGACTCGTGTTCCACCCGCGCGAGCAGTGACGCAATGACCCCCGCGCCTCGGTGCGGGTCCCGCCGGTAGCCTCCCCCAGGTTTACCGGCGGTTTTTTTTTCGGAGCTCGCCGGCCCCGCGCCGATCACGGCGGTGCGAGCGACGCGAGCAGCTGCTGGGTCGCCGCCACCGCAGCGGGACCGAGCGCGACGATCTCGGGATCGTCCGCCGGGCGCGTGCCGAGGAGCAGCTCGCGCCACAGCGCGTGGAGCCGGCGGGCCGCGGGCGCGGTGACCGCCGGTGGCTCGAGGCCGGCGACCCACTGCAGGTCGTCGCCGAGGAGGTCGAGCAGCCACGGTCCGACGGGCTCGCCGAAGCTCGGCACGAAGCCGAACAGGGCAGGGCGTGAGGGCGCCGCGGTGGCGAGCACCGCGAGGTCGGCCGCAC
>JALZOI010000487.1 GCA_030857245.1 Myxococcota bacterium | reverse complement strand
GAGCACCTCCGGGGCGCCGTCGGCGGCGGCCCGCTCGCCAGCGGCGTGGCCGCGGTCGAGCTCACGGTCCACACCGGGCCGCTCGCCGCAGGCATCGAGATCGTCGAGCTCAGCGGCGGGTCGCGCGCCGGTGCGCAGACCGACGCGGTGTTCCTCGTCCAGGGGGATGGCGTGTTCGCCCCGGTGCGCGGCGACGAGCCCCTCCGCGTCGGTGGGTTTGCGGAGATGGTCGAGGCGCTCCCGTCGCTGCTCGCCGACGCGCGGGCCCTGCGGCTGGCGCGCCGCACCCGCGATCAGATCAAGTCGGCGATGACGTCGCTCGACGACGCGATCGATCGGAAGGAGGCCACGTTCCGGGCGCGGATCGAGCGGCTCGAGCGATTGCGCGTCGTCGATCCCTCGCGGTTCGCACTCGCGCAGCTCGCGCGCGTCCGCGAGGACATCGCCGCGAGCGTCAACGCCGTGATGGAGCACGCGGCCGTCCACCTGCGCTCCGAGCTCGCCCTGCTGCAGCAGGGATGGATCGGCGCGATCGCGGGCGCCGCCTCGGCGGAGGCGATGAAGCCGGTCGTGGCGAAGCTCGAGGCGGACTGGCACGCCGAGCCCCGGCGGATCGCCGAGGAGGTCCGCGTGCTCGTGATGGGCGGCCTCGGCGGCAGTGCGCGTGACCTCCACCCCCAGCTGGTGGCCGCGCTCGTCCCGCACGGCCTGCCCGACGAGCACGCTGGACCGCTGCACGCCGCGCCCGAGCTCGAGCCGACCGTGCTGCTGCCGTCCCTGAGCAAGGAGCCGGCGAAGCTCGAGAAGCCGAGCTGGCTGACCGGGCTGTTCCGCGGCTTCGAGGCCAAGCGCACCGAGCTCCGCGAGAAGGTGCACGAGCGACTGGAGCACATGCGGGAGGTCGCCGACGCCGAGCTCCTCGACCTCGAGCCCCGCCTGCACGCCACGATCAGCACCGCCCTGGCCACCCTGCTCGGGGTCGCGCTCGAGCGGCAGGGCACCTGGCTCGATCAGGCGCTGGACGCCGAGCGCGCCGCCATCGAGCAGGAGCGCGAGGCCATCGCCCCGCTGGTCCGCGTACGTGACGCAGTGCGCACCGACGCGCACCGACTCGGCGAGCTGATCCAGCAGCTCGAGCGGCACCAGCCCGCGGTCGCGGTCGCGGCCGCGGCCGCCGAGACCGCGAGCCTCTCCCGATAAAGTCGGCCGTCGCGCGCGCCCGGACACCACCGTCGACGGGCTGACCACGATCCCGCTACGATGCCGCATGCAGCTCGCCTGGACGTTCGTCATCGGTAGCGTGCTCGCGGCGTGCGGCGGCGGCGGTGGTGGCGACGATGCCGGAGAGCACGACAGCATCAGCGTCGAGCCCGCGTTCGCGACGCTCACCGTGCCGCTCGGCGGCACCGCCACGCAGACCTACCAGGTGTTCGGGATCGACGGCAGTGCGAAGACCGACATCACCTCGCAGTGCACGCTGGCGATCGACGCCAGCTTCGGCACCGCGAGCGCGGCGACCGTCACGGTGCTGCCGCGCGGCGGCAAGACGGCCGTGATCGCGTCGTGCGGCGCGCAGACCGGCCAGGGCCAGCTCTCGATCAACCTGATCGGGCGCGTCGTCGTGGGGCCGAACACGCCGCCGAACGCGCCGGACCTGTTCGACACCGCAACGGCCGCGACGGATCCGGCCCGCTCTCCCGTGACCGAGTACCCGATCGACAGGGCCGTCTCGCCCCGCAACATCCCGTCGATCGAGCTGCAGTGGACGCCCGCGGGGAACGACCTGTTCCACGTCGCGCTGACCTCGACGTTCGCCGCGATCGACATCTACACCAGCGACCTCGAGGCCATGTTGGCCGCGCCCGACTGGCGGTCCCTGGTCGGCAGCGTCGCCGGCGAGGATCTCTCGATCGTCATCGAGGGCCTGCTGCAGGCGGCGCCCGCGACGAAGTTCGGTGGCGCACGCACGACGCTCACCGTCACCAACGACGACATCGACCAGACCGCCATCTACTACTGGGCGTCGTCGCAGGGCACGATCATGAGCCAGACGTTCGGCGATCCGACGCCGCCCGCCATCGTCAAGGACGACTGCACGTCGTGTCACTCGGTCTCCCGCAGCGGCACGCGCATCGGCTACAGCCGCTGCGTCGGTGGCGACTGCAACGAGCTGTTCGCCGGCTTCCTGAAGTACGACGCGGTGACGCAGACGTGGAACGAGACCGTCGACGCGAACGCCAAGGCGATCCGCGGCTCGTACACGACGTTCGCGCCGACCGGCAACCCGTTTCCGAGCGACGCGCAGGGCCTCGCGATGGTGGGGACGTCCGCCGGCTCGCTCGCCCTCTACGATCCGGACACCGGCGCGCCGGTCGCCTCGAACCTCGAGGTCGCGAACGGCGGGCCGGGCGCGCCGCGCTCCGCGCTGATGCCTGACTGGTCCGCGGATGGCACCAAGGTCGTGTTCGCGTCGTCGCCGACGCCCGGCCACTGGATCGATCTCGACGGCGGGCGGATCGCCACGATGTCCTACACGTACAGCAACGGCACCCACGTGTTCGGCGATCCGCAGTTCCTCGTGCCCGACCCGATCACGCTCGCCGGCGGCACCTACGCCAACTTCTTCTTCCCGAGCTACTCTCCCGACAACGCGCTGGTCGTGTTCAACGCCGCGCGCGCGGCGTGGCGCAACTTCACCGACGCCCGCACGGCCGGCCAGCGTCTGATGCTCGCCGACGCCGCCGGGGCGTGGGTCACCGATCTCACCGCGATGAACGGTGGCACCGGCGATCTCGACGTCACGTGGGCGCACTGGGCTCCGACGATCTCGAACGAGTACTACTGGGTCGTGTTCTCGAGCGAGCGCGACTATGGCCACCGCACGACGGCGGGGACCAGCCCGGCATCGTGCAAGCAGAACGGCGTCACGCAGTGCAAGCAGATCTGGCTCGGCGCGATCGCGAAGACCAAGCTCGGCAGCGGTAGCGATCCGAGCGCGCCGCCGATGTGGCTGCCCGGTCAGAACCCGCTCGCGAACAACATCAGCCCGTACTGGTCGGTCCCCGCGAAGCTGCAGTGAGCGTGGTATCAGCGGGGGCATGAAGCCCGTCTCGATCGGTACTCCGAAGAGTGCGCATGCCACGCGGGTCCTGATGCTCGGATCGGGCGAGCTCGGCAAGGAGGTCGTGATCGAGCTCCAGCGGTTCGGGGTCGAAGTGATCGCGTGCGATCGCTACGCCGATGCGCCGGCGATGCAGGTCGCCCACCGCAGCCACGTGATCGACATGCTCGATCGCGCCGCGCTCCGCGCCGTCATCGAGCTCGAGCGCCCGCACCTCATCGTCCCCGAGATCGAGGCGATCGCGACGGCGGAGCTGCTCGCGCTCGAGACCGAGGGCTGGACCGTGATCCCGACGGCGGAGGCCGCACGGCTGACGATGGATCGCGAGGCGATCCGGCGCGTCGCCGCCGAGGAGCTCGCCGTCCCGACCGCCCGCTATCAGTTCGCCGACACGTTCGCCGAGCTCCAGGCCGCGGCGCGCACGCTCGGCTGGCCGGTCGTGATCAAGCCGATCATGAGCTCGTCGGGCAAGGGCCAGTCGGTGGCGCGCACCGAGGCGGACCTCGAGCAGAGCTGGCAGTACGCGCAGACCGGAGGGCGCACCGGCGCGGGCCGCATCATCGTCGAGGAGCTCATCGAGTTCGACAGCGAGATCACGATGCTGACGGTGCGCGCCGTGAACGGCACCGCGTTCTGTGATCCCGTCGGCCATCGCCAGGTCGGCGGTGACTACATCGAGAGCTGGCAGCCGCATCCGATGACGGCCGCGCAGATCGAGCTCTCGCAGGCGATCGCGAAGCGCGTCACCGACCGGCTCGGCGGCCATGGCGTGTTCGGCGTCGAGCTGTTCCTGCTCGCCGATGGCCGGGTGATCTTCAGCGAGGTCAGCCCGCGCCCGCACGATACCGGCATGGTCACGCTCGCCACCCAGCCATGGAGCGAGTTCGCGCTCCACGCCCGCGCGATCCTGGGCCTCCCGATCGCGGCGATCCGGCGCCATGCCGCCGGGGCCAGCGTCGCACTGCGCGCCGAGACCGCGCTGGCCTCGCCCGTGCTCGACGGCCTCGCCGAGGCCTACGCCACGCCCGACATCGACGTCCGGTTCTTCGGCAAGCCGGCCGCATCGCCGCGGCGCCGGCTCGGCGTCGTGCTCGCGACCGCGGCGACGTGGGACGGTGCGCTCGAGCAGGCCAAGCTCGTCGCGAGCCGCCTCCGCCTGCGCGACGCTTGATCAGGTCATCGCGGCCGCGGCTCGCCACGGCTAGCCATCGCGCCAGGTGCGGTACGGCGCCTTCACGAGGTTCGAGTTGTAGTAGCGCGGGTCATCCGAGACCTCGCGCACCGCCCACGGTGGCACCGCGAACGGCTCGTCCTCGGCCGCGAGCTCGAGCTCGGCGATCACGAGCCCGACGTTCTCGCCGCCGAACACGTCGACCTCCCAGGTCTTGCCTTCGTACGGGACGCGATGCCGGTGCTTCTCGATCACCGGCTGCTCGCACAGCGTGCGCAGCATCGTCTGCGCATCGTCGATCGGGATGTCGTACTCGAACTCGGCGCGCGTCACGCCGCGGGTCGCGCCCTTGATGGTGAGCTTCGCGCGCGGCCCCTCGATCCGCACGCGGACGACCCGCTCGGCGTGCGAGCTCAGGTAGCCCTGCTCGTAGCGCTCGCCCTCGCCGTCGGCCTGCCACTGCGCCATGTCGACGACGAACTTCCGCTCGATCTCCTGCGCCATGGCGAGACCTTACCAGCCCCTCGGTCCGCGGCCGGCCGGGCCCGCCCGAGGGCCAGGGCGCGGTCCGGCCGGCGCACGGTCTGTGCGCGGGCGACGCGACCGTCGCGAGGCAGGCGCGCTAGGCTCAGCCCGCGTCGATGACCTGCCCGTCCTGCTCGACCGAGCTGCCACCGAGGGCCACGTTCTGCGGTGGCTGCGGGCGCTTCGTGGACGACCCGTTCATCGGTGCCGTGATCGACGAGCACTACCGGATCGAGGCGCGGCTCGCGGTCGGCGGCTTCGGTGCGATCTACCGCGCGTCGCGCGCGAGTGGCGAGCCCGATGTCGCCATCAAGGTGATGCATCCCGAGCTCGCCGCGGACGACCACCTCGTCGAGCGGTTCCGCCGCGAGGGTCGCGTGCTGTTCGAGCTCCACGATCCGCACACCGTGAAGACGCTGGCGCTCGGCGACACCGCCGAAGGTCGGCCGTACATCGTGATGGAGCTGCTCGAGGGCACCACGCTCGTCGAGACGTTCCAGCTCGGCGGGCCGATGCCGTGGCGTCGCGTGCTCGCGATCATCCGGGCGATCTGCAGCGCCCTCGTCGAGGCGCACGCCCGTGGCGTCGTCCATCGCGACCTCAAGCCGGCGAACATCTTCCTGCTGCGCGACGACTTCGTGAAGGTGCTCGACTTCGGGATCGCCAAGATCATGCACGGCAGCACCCTGCCCGGCGGCCCCGAGCTGACCCAGCTCGGGCAGACCGTCGGCACGCTCGAGTACATGGCGCCCGAGCAGCTGATGGGCGGCAAGGCGGATCCGCGCACCGACCTGTACACGCTCGGCGTCGTCGCCTTCGAGCTGATCGGCGGGCGCCGCCCGTTTCGCGCCGCCGGGCTCGATCTGCTGACCGTGCAGCTCTCCGAGGCGCCGCCGGCGGTGTCGGCGCACCAGCCGGTACCACCCGCCGTCGATCAGCTGATCGCGCGCTGCATGGCTCCGGATCCCGCCGAGCGCCACGCCGACGCCGCGAGCCTGATGACCGCGATCGACGATGCCCTCGGCGAGCCCGATGTTCGCGAATCCGACACCGCCGTCGAGGCGGCGCTGCCACCGGAGCCCGCGCCGCCGCCGCGCGTGCTGCCGCCGCGACCG
>JALZOI010000486.1 GCA_030857245.1 Myxococcota bacterium | reverse complement strand
CCGATCGAGTCACGAAGGCGACGGTTCGCGAGCCGTGGATGGCGAACACGCCACGCCCGACCGGGCAGCCCCGGCGCGTCCCGCTCGCCGACACGCCGCAGGCGGTCGGGGATCGCCAGATCCACTTCGTGCTGGTGGTGAACGACGTCGCCGATCTGATCGGCGGTCAGGGCAGCCGCGTCCGCGTCACGTTCATCAACGGGCCCGGGGGCACGCGCGTGATCCACGTCAAGGGCATGTCCTGCTTCGTCGCCCACCTCGGGGGGCGCCCGTCACCCGCGGTCCAGCTCGAGCAGCCGAGCGACATCGCGCTCGTCACGCCGCGCGCGCAGGAGATCGGGCATCTGCGGGTCGCCAACGGCGGGCCCGATCACCAGGGTCACCTGGTTTTTCCCATCGGCACCGAGCTCGTCGCGATCGGTCAGGACGACTGCACGGACCCGATCTTGTTCGATTTCGGACCCGGATCCGATGCGTACTTCGTCTACACTCGGGGCCGGACGCTCCCGAAGCCGCGTCGTCGCTAGCGACCCTGTCATGGCCCACACCCCGACTCCTCCTGGCGGTCCGCCGCCCCGCAACAAGTCCGCGTCGGTCCAGCCGATCCACGACGAGCTCGCGGACTTCGAGGGTGACCCGACCAGCATCAATCAGATGCCCGGCCAGCAGGTCGCCGGACCGCCGCCAGCGCACAACGGGCCGCAAGGCACGCCGCGACCGCACACGCCCTCGCACCCGTCGCCGCAGTTTGCGAGCGCGCCACCGGCCCACCCGAATCATCGCGCCGACGGCCACGTCCCGCAGCAGCTCTACGGCAACGCGCAGGCCCAGCACTACGCGGGCAACCCGGGCTCCGCCGACTTCTCGGGACCCGCGATGTCCCAGGTCTCCGGCACGATCGCGCCGCCCACGCCGTACGTCTCGCGCAGCCGGGTCTACGCGTTCGTCGTCGACGAGACCGGCAACCCGATCGAGCTCGGCTCGGGCCGGTTCGCGAAGGCCTACCTCGGCGAGGAGCGCTGGGTCGAATCGAAGACGACGCTGCGCCGCCCGGTCGCGCTCAAGTGCCTGCAGCGCGGCGTGACCGGCGAGGACCAGATGCGGTTCCAGATGGAGAAGGAGATCCTGGAGCGCGTCCAGGGTCACCCGAACATCGTCGAGCTGCTCGGCTCGGGCGAGGGCGACAGCGCCGGCTTCATCCCGCCGGCGGTGCGCGAGCGCGTCGAGAACGACTTCATGATCCTCGAGTTGCTCGACATGTCGCTCGAGGAGCGGCTCAAGGGCGCGCGCCAGAAGCGCCGACGCGACGACCTGCTCGCGGTCCCGCTGCGCGAGCGGATCTTCCGCGTGCTCGAGTACATCGTCCCGGTCGCGACCGCGGTCGAGTTCGCGCACCTCGTGCGTGACACCTGCCACCGCGACATCAAGCCCGCCAACATCCTGGTCAAGCTGCCCGACCCGAACCTGCGCGGCTCGCAGATGAAGGTGAAGCTCGCCGACTTCAACGTCGGCAAGGTCGCGGACGCCGACATGGACGTCTCGATGACGCGGTTCCAGGCGGTCCCCGGCACCCTCTACTTCCAGAGCCCCGAGCAGGAGACCAACACCTTCGAGCTGCTCGTCAACTGCACCCAGGGCTCGCCCGAGGTGGAGTTCTTCGAGGACTTCTACATCGACATCTACGAGAACGATTCGTTCTCGCTGTTCAACCGCAACGAGATGTACGCGATCGCCGCGGCGGATCGAACGCGCAAGAAGATCCTGCTCAACCGGCCGTTCGCCGAGCCCAGCGAGATCAACGTGCGCGGCCGCGTCCAGAAGAGCGTCGGTCGCCCGGCCGACATCTACTCGCTCGGCGCGGTGTTCTACTACCTGATCTCCGGCGCCTACGCGAACCCGAAGAACCTGTTCGACGCGTTCCGCAAGTTCGTCGAGTACGAGAAGCGCGACGAGAACAACTCGATCGCGGCGTACGTCGACCACGAGTACCGGACGATCCAGAACATGCGCGCCCCGAAGGCCGAGGGTCAGGGCGCCCCGGAGCTCGCGCCCGAGGATCGGTTCTTCAGCTACAAGCACTACCTCGACGGCAACGGCGAGCTGATCGATCCGACGATCATGATGATCATCGCCAAGGCGATGATCCGCAACAAGCCCGACAGCTACTGCCTGTCGTACGATCTGCGGACCACCGGCATCTCGGCGATGGTCCACGATCTGCTGTCGCTCTACATCCAGTACGGCATCGACCCCTCGGCCCGCATCGCGTACAGCAACGATGGCTACAACAACACGAAGAAGAGCGGCGCGATGCGGCGGGCGTTCGACAAGTTCTTCAAGAAGTAGCTACGGAGTGCTGGCTTCGATGACGCCGCACGCGAGCCGACCGCCCGCGTTGCCCGTGGGCTGCGTCTTGAAGTCGTCCTTCTTCTCGTGAACGATCATCGCCTTGCCCATGATGGAGGTCGCGTCGTCGCCGAGCGTGATGCCCTTCATGACGATGGTCTTGGTCGCCTTGCCGTTCTTGCCGGCCGTGAGGTTGCCGAGGTCCCCTTCGTGGCGATGCTCGGCATCGGGCGCGCCGTGCGGGTGGCCGCCGGGGTTGAAGTGACCGCCTGCGCTCGAGCCGTCCTTGGCCGAGCAGTCGCCGTTCTCGTGGACGTGGTAGGCGTGATCCCCCGCCTTGAGGCCGGCGACGTCTGCGGTGACCTCGACGCCGCCCTCGACCTCCCGAAAGCTGAACGTGCCGCTCACTTTCGACTTCGCCGTCGGCGCGAGCTTGGCGGTGGCGACCTTGGGCGCGGGGGGCTCCGGGGGAGCCTCCGGCTCGGGCGCGGGGGTCTCGGCGACGGGCTCGGGCTCGGCCTCGGGCTCCGAGATCGGCGCCGCGGGCGCGGGCTTCTTCGAGGAACCACAGCCACCGACCAGGGCCACGCTCGCGAGCATCATGAATAGAGTGAGTTTCATGCGCGCATCCTCCTGCCCGCTGCGGGGAGCGCGAAGCGTCAACGAGCGGCATCGCGGGAGCCTCACCGTGAACGGGAGTCCGTTCGCGGGCGGGCGTGCACATGCGCGTGCCGGGCACAGCGAGACCCGGGTGAGCCAGCGGCGCACGCTTCACCGCGGGCGGAGCGCGCCCGGTAGGATGTCCTGAACATGCCCGCGCCGCGGCTGATCGAACGCATCATCGCCGTGTTCTCGAAGGTGCGGCCCGGCGAAGGCCTGCCCGTCGTCATCCTGCTCGTCGACCTGTTCTTGATCCTGACCGCGTACTACCTGCTCAAGGTCGTCCGCGAGCCGCTGATCCTGCTCGGCGGCGGCGCCGAGGTGAAGAGCTACGCGGCGGCAGGCCAGGCCGTGCTGCTGATCCTGCTCGTCCCGCTCTACGGCGTGGTCGCGAGCCGGGTGCCGCGGATGATCCTCGTCAACGGCGTCACGGGCTTGTTCGCGGTGTCGTTCGTCGTGTTCTGGTCGCTCTACCTCGCCGACGCACCGATCGGCGTGCCGTTCTTCCTGTGGCTCGGCATCTTCAACATGATGGTGATCGCGCAGTTCTGGTCGCTCGCGACCGAGCTGTTCTCACCGGCGCAGGGCAAGCGGCTGTTCCCGATCATCGCGCTCGGCGGCACGCTCGGCGCGATCGCCGGCTCGTACGTCGCCAAGCTGCTGATCAAGCCGCTCGGGCTCGCCAACATCATGCTGCTCGCCGCGGCGCTGCTCGGCGTCTGCATCGCGCTCACCGTGGTCGGCGTCCGCGCCGCCCGCCGCGCGCCGCCGGCCGAGGACGACGACGAGCCGGTCGCCCACGACGAGCAGCCGCTCGCGAAGGAAGGCGGCTTCGCGCTCGTCCGCAAGGTTCGCTACCTCCGGCTGATCGCGATCATGATCGTGCTCTACAACCTCGTGAACACGACTGGCGAGTACATCCTCGGGTCGGTCGTGACCGCGACGGCCACCGCGGAGGCGGCCGGCAACGAGGAGGTCGCGAAGCAGCTCGTCGGCCAGTTCTACGGCGACTTCTTCACGTGGGTGAACATCATCGCGGCGCTGCTCCAGGCGCTCGTGGTGTCGCGCATCGTCCGCTACTTCGGTGTCCGCGTCGGCCTGTTGATCCTCCCGGCGATCGCACTCGGCGGCTACGCGCTGATCGCGTCGGTGCCGTTCCTGCTGTGGATCAAGGTCGCGAAGATCACCGAGAACAGCGTCGACTACTCGCTGCACAACACGGTGCGCCAGATGCTGTGGCTGCCGACCAGCCGCGAGGCGAAGTACAAGGCGAAGGCGGCCGTCGACACGTTCTTCGTGCGGTTCGGCGACGTCCTCGCGGCCGGCGTCGTGTGGGTCGGCACCAGCATCGCGCTGTCGCCGCGCATGTTCGCGCTGGTCAACCTGGCCGTGGTCGCGGTGTGGCTGCTGCTGGCGATCATGGTCGGCCGCGAGCACGAGCGCCAGGTCGCCCGCAAGGGGACGGGCCCGACCGACGCCCCCGACGAGCCCGCCATTCCCCGCGCCGTGGCGAGGGACAAGGTTGGGCGTGGCCCGGCCTGACGGGCCCAGCCATCGCGGCCTCGTGCTCGCCGCGACGGCGTGTGCGGCCGTGGTGCTCGCGAGTCAACTCGCCGGCAAGGCCGCCCGCGACGCCATCTTCCTCCAGCAGTTCGCGGTCACCAACCTGCCGCTGCTGCTCGCGGTGTCGTCGGCCCTGGCGATCGGCATCACGTTCTTCTTCGCGCGCCAGCTGACGCGTGGCATCCCGGTGCGCGTGGTGCGGATCGCCAACGCGATCAGCGCGGTGATGCTCGTGGCCGAGTGGGTGTTGATCGACTACTTCCCGCGCCCGGTCGCGACGGTCGTCTACATGCACCAGACGCTGCTCGGGCCGATCCTGGTCTCCGGCTTCTGGTCGGTGATGAGCGAGTGCTTCGACCCGCGGACCGCGCGCCGCGTGCTCGGCACGATCGGCACGGGCGCGACCGTCGGTGCGGTCGCGGGCGCGGTCCTCGCCGAGCGGATCGCGGCGCTCGCCGGCACGAACACGCTGCTCCTCGCCATCGCGGCGCTCCAGCTGATCGCGAGCTGGCGGCTCGCCGCGGTCGCCGGCGTCGCGCCGACGACGACCGCGCCCGAGCCACCCGCGCACGAAGCCGCGGAGAACATCACCCAGCTCTCGCTGCTGCGCCGGCTCGCGGTGATCACCGTGATCACCACGGTCGCGGCCGCCTTCCTCGACTACCTCTTCAAGGTCGTGGCGACCGAGAGCGTGAGCACGCCCGACGATCTGACCCGGATGTTCGCGATGTTCCACGGCATCGTCGGCCTCCTGACGGCGCTCGTCCAGTGGCTGCTCGGACGCTGGGCGCTGCAGACGTTCGGGCTGGCGCGCACCCTGGCCACGCTGCCGGGCGCGGTGATCGTGTTCGGCATGGTCGCGGTGTTCGCCCCGGGCATCGGCACGTTCGTCGCGCTGCGCGGCGCCGAGAACGTGCTGCGCAACTCGCTGTACCGCGAGGCCTACGAGGTCTTCTACACGCCGCTGCTCGCGAGCGAGCGGCGCGCCACCAAGACGATCATCGACGTCGGGGTCGAGCGGTTCGGCGACGTCGTCGGTGGCATCGCGGTGCTCGCGGTCCTGTCGTGGGTGGCGGGCTCGACGACGTTCTTGCTGGTCGGCGCGATCGTGCTGTCGGCGGCCGGCATGATCGTCGCGCTCAAGGCCCAGCAGAGCTACGTCGAGGCGCTCGAGCGGAGCCTGATGGCCCACTCGATCGATCCCGAGAAGGAGATGCCGCACGACCGCACGACGCAGACCACGCTCGAGATGGTGGCCCTGCGCTCGGGCGCGAGCAGCGGCCAGCTCGAGATCCCGCCGCCGTCGCGATGGCCGTTCCGCGGCCGCCGACCGCGCGGCGCCCCCGAGCGGGGCGCGCTCGATC
>JALZOI010000485.1 GCA_030857245.1 Myxococcota bacterium | reverse complement strand
CTCGATCTCGCGGAGCTGGCGCTCGCCCTCGACGCCGCGGTCCGCCGCGTCGGCGGCGGCGAGCTCGCGATGACCTGCTTCGCATCGATCGTGGATCCGGTCGCCCGCAGCATCGTCTATGTCTCGTGTGGGCACACCACGCCGTACCTCTGCCGCGCGGGCGGTGACGCCGCCCCGGCGCCCGGCGAGGCCGCTCCGAAGATCGAGCTGCACGCGCTCGTCGGCCGCGGCAACCTGCTCGGCGTCGGGGTTCCGACCGCGCCGCGCATCGTGCAGCGATCGCTCGAAGCCGGCGATCTCGTGGTCTGGTATACCGATGGCGTGATCGAGGCACAGGATCCGGCCGGTAAGCCCTACGGCGACCGACGGCTGCAGCTGCTGCTCAAGCGGCTCGACCGCTCGCGGTTGCTCGGACCGCAGGCGCCGCGCGCCATCCACGATCTCGTGCAGGCGGCCGTGGCGGCCCACCGGGCGGGCCGGCCGCTGGACGACGACGAGACCGTCGTCGTCGCGCAGCTCGCGATCGGTCAGGCGAGACGATGAGGCTGCGGGTCCTCAGCTACAACATCCACAAGTGCATCGGCGGCGTCGACCGGCGCTATGATCCCAGCCGGATCACCGACGTCATCCGCAAGCTCGACGTCGACGTGCTGATGCTGCAGGAGGTCGACGCCGGCGTCACCCGCTCGCGCGGCGACAAGCAGGTCGAGATCCTCGGCGAGCAGCTCGGGCTGCCGTATCGCACGTGGTACCCGAACGTCAACGTGCGCGGCGGCGGGCAGTACGGCAACGCGGTGCTGTCGCGCTATCCGATGATCGAGTCCTCGAACCTCGACCTGACGTGCAAGTACAAGAAGGCGCGCAGCGCGCTCCACGCCGTGCTCCGCGTGCGTCATGACGATATCGACCGCACGATCCACGTGTTCAACATGCACCTCGGGCTCGCGCGCTACGAGCGCAAGCTCCAGCTGCAGATGTTCCTCGACAGCCATCCCTTCGCCCACCTCCACCACGACACGCCGGTGATCGTCGGCGGCGATCTCAACGATGTCTACGGCGGGCTCGGCGAGCTGCTCGCGCCCGCCGGGTTTCGCGGGCCTGGCACGGAGCGCGCGGGGCCGGGCGTGGAGCGCGGGATCACCAAGCGCCCGCTGACCTTCCCCGCGTGGGGCCCGGTCCGCCCGCTCGATGCGATCTTCGTGCGCGGCGCGATGGACTACCTGCGGCTCGCGCGTTGCGACACCGATCTCGCGCGGCGCGCCAGCGACCACCGGCCGCTCGTCGCCGAGGTGCGGTTGCGGCCGCACCACCACGCGCACGGTCACGAGCCGAAGCCGCCCTCGCCGCGGCCGTGATAGATCGGTCCCGTGTCGCCGCCTCGCTCCTTCCTCAACGATGGTGAGCACTACGACGCGTGCCACGCGAGCCGGCACGACGACCTGCTGTTCTGGATCCAGATGGCGTCGAGCGCGAAGTCCGTGCTCGAGCTCGGCTGCGGCACCGGGCGGATCGCGATCCCGCTCGCGGTGAAGGGCTCGCAGGTCACCGGCATCGACACCAGCGAGTCGATGCTCGCGCAGGCCCGCCGCAACGCTCGCGGCGCCGGCGTGGACCTCGAGTGGGTCCACGGCGACATGCGCACCTTCGAGCTCGGCCGCGATGACTTCGATCTCGTCGTGCTCGCATTCAACGGTCTCAATGCGCTGCTCACGCTGGAGGACGCGCTCGCGTGCCTGCGCTGCGCGCGCCGCCACCTCGCGCCGACCGGCCGCCTGGTGCTCGACACCTTCCTGCCCTCGCCCGAGCGGCTGACCGCCGAGGACCTCGAGATCGACTACACGCTCCCCGACGACGCGAAGATCACGATCAAGGCCCGCCGGTCCTACGACCCCGCCGCGCAGCTCCGCTCGCTCGATCTGGTGATCGCCTCGTCCGACGGCTCGCCGCCGGCGACCGATCGCCAGGACGTCCACGTCTACTACCCGTCGGAGCTCAGCCTGCTGGTCCACGCGGCCGACTTCGACGTCGTCGCGATGTACGGCGGCTACGACCAGCGCCGGCTCGACGCGCTGTCGCGGCGCTGCATCTTCGTGTGCACGCCGCTGGCGTGACCGGAAGGCGCCCGCCGCGCTCGTGCTACGGGCGCAGGATCGGCTTGTAGACGATGCGGTGCGGCTGGTCCGCGTCGGTGCCGAGGCGGCGCTTGCGGTCCGCCTCGTAGTCCGCGAAGTTGCCCTCGAACCACTCGACGTGGGAGTCGCCCTCGAACGCGAGGATGTGGGTGGCGATGCGGTCGAGGAACCAGCGATCGTGGCTGATCACGACGGCGCAGCCCGGGAACTTCTCGAGGCCATCCTCGAGCGCGCGCAGCGTGTCGACGTCGAGATCGTTGGACGGCTCGTCGAGCAGCAGCAGATTGCCGCCGCGCTTGATCATCTTCGCGAGGTGGACGCGGTTGCGCTCGCCCCCCGAGAGGATGCCGACGCGCTTCTGCTGATCCTGGCCCTTGAAGTTGAAGCTCGAGACGTACGAGCGCGCGTTGATCGAGCGCTCGCCCATCATCAGGTGCTCGGCGCCCTCGCTGATCTCCTCGAAGATCGTCGCGGTCTCGGAGAGCGCATCGCGGCTCTGGTCGACGTAGCCGAGCTTGACGGTGTCGCCGATCTTGATCTTGCCCTTGTCGGGCTGCTCGACGCCCATGATCATGCGGAACAGCGTGGTCTTGCCGGCGCCGTTCGGACCGATCACGCCGACGATGCCGCCGCGCGGCAGCTTGAACGTGAGATCGTCGATCAGCATGCGATCGCCGAACGACTTCGAGACGCCCTCGAACGACACGACCTCGCCACCGAGCCGCGGTCCTGGCGGGATCACGATCTCGAGCGACGCGTCGCGGACCTCCTTCTGGGCCTCGGCGACCATCTCGTCGTAGCGGTTGAGGCGCGCCTTGCTCTTCGCCTGACGGGCCTTCGGCGACAGCCGCACCCACTCGAGCTCGCGCTGGAGCATCTTCGAGCGAGCGTCCTGCTGGCGCTCCTCGTCCTTCATGCGCTTGGCCTTGAGCTCGAGCCAGCCGGAGTAGTTGCCTTCGAACGGGTGGCCCTCGCCGCGATCGAGCTCGAGGATCCACTTCGCGACGTTGTCGAGGAAGTAGCGATCGTGGGTGATCGCGACGACCGTCCCCTTGAACTCCTCGAGCATGCGCTCGAGCCACGCAACGCTCTCGGCGTCGAGGTGGTTGGTGGGCTCGTCGAGCAACAGCATGTCGGGCTTCGACAGCAGCAGCCGGCACAGCGCGACGCGGCGGCGCTCGCCACCGGAGATCACCGTGACGTCGGCGTCGCCGGGCGGGCAGCGCAGCGCGTCCATCGCCATGTCGACGGTGTGGTCGAGCTCCCAGGCGTTCGCGGCCTCGATCTGATCCTGGAGCCGGCCCTGCTCGGCGAGCAGCTTCTCCATCTGATCGTCGGTCAGCTCCTCGCCGAGCTTCATCGAGACTTCCTCGAAGCGCGTGAGCAGCGCGCGGGTCTCGGCGACGCCCTCGTCGACGTTCTCCTTGACGGTCTTCGTCGGATCGAGCTGCGGCTCCTGCGGCAGGTAGCCGATCTTGAGGCCGGGCGCCGGCCAGGCCTCGCCGAGGAAGTCGGTGTCGACGCCGGCCATGATGCGGAGCAGCGTGCTCTTGCCCGCGCCGTTGTTGCCGAGCACGCCGATCTTGGCGCCCGGGTAGAACGACAGCCAGATCCCCTTGAGGATCTCCCGCTTCGGCGGGACGAGCTTTCGCAGATCCTTCATCACGTACGTGTACTGAGCGCTCATGGGCGGCGGTTATACCCGTCGACGGGGGCCCGGGCTACCGTTGTCACGTGGCCTATCGCGATGATGCCGGGGACGTGCTGGAGGCGCCCACCGCCGAAGGCGTGCTCCGGATCGAGCTCGGGCCCCGGTCCATCAAGCTGACGGTCGCCGACCGGACGGTGCACATCGTCGACCAGGTCGCGACCTTGCTCCAGCACAAGGGCAAGGACCGGGACAAGCGGGTGTCGATGGCGATCACCCGGCTCGTCACCGCCCGCGACGTCCCCCACGAGGATCTCGGGATCTGGATCGAGCTCCCGGGAGGCATGCGCCGGATCTTCGGAGTGGAGCCCGTGAGCCTGCTGGAGCCCGAGGGCCTGGCGGCGCTCGCGCAGCTCGACCGCCTGGCGCACCAGCTCCGGCTGACGCTCGCCGAGCATGCCGGCGAGATCCGGCGCGCCGTCGAGATCGGGCGCGGGCTCGACAAGGTGCTGCTCGCGGATCACGGCGATCGCGTCGTGGTCTACGCGCGCCGGCTGTTCCGGGATCGCGCCCGCCCGGTCATCGAGATCTTCGAGGGCGGCCGCATCGTGATCGCCGACGCGGCCGGCGGCAACCCGCTCGAGATCGTCGTGCGCTCGGCGTACGGCGTCGGCGTGTGGGGCGACTACATCCGGTTCAACGCGGCCGACGGTCAGGACCTCGCGCGGGTCGCGATCCCGTGGATCGGCGCCGAGGATCGCCGCGAGCTCGCGACCCGGATCGGCCAGCTCCTCGAGGTCGGCGAGCTCATCGACCGGCGACGACGGAGCCTGGTCGGTCCCGACGAGCGACCGGGGTCTTGACCCGCGGGCGGCTCGGCACCGGGCGCGAGCCCCAGACCACGACCAGGCCCGGCGCGGTGACCCGCGGACCGGTGTTGCCGAACGCGGCGAGCAGGACCTGGTGCGGCTCGACGCCGAGCGCCACGAGCGCGGCGTGCACGACTCGCGCGCGGGAGAGTGACAGCCGCGCGGCCTCGGGGGAGGCGCCGGCGCGATCGGCATGGCCATCCACGACGAGCAGGCCCTCGGGATGCGCGGCGGCCCAGGCGGCGATCCCGTCGAGCGTGCGGTAGACGTCCGGGTGCTCGACGTCCAGCACCGCCGAGCCGGCAGCGAACTCGAACGCGGCGAGGCGGTCGACCCGCGGCGCTTGCGAAGAACTCGGGCGAGCGTGCGCGACGGCGCTGGCGAGCGCGAGCACGCAGCCAAGCAGGAGGGCGGGTTTCATGAAGCTGACTCTCGGCGGTGGGATCGCCGGCAGCTCGAGGCACAGCAAGGCACGTGCCCGCGGGCGCCACGAGCCGACGAGCCCGCGTTCGAGGCGCAGGCCCGGCGGCCGGCGCGCTATCGCCCTGAATTGACAACAAGACGTGCGTGCGCACCTTGGTCGCATGTCCAAGTCCTGGCGACTCGGGAAGCTCCTCGGGTTCCCCATCGAGCTCAAGCTGAGCTTCCTCCTGCTCCTCGCGATCGTGTTCGTCGCGTTCGGCGGCCTCGCCGGCGTGTTCGTGATCTGCCTCGCCTTCTCGTCGGTCCTCCTCCACGAGCTCGGCCACGCGGTCGTCGCGCGCCGGCTCGGCGTCGAGGTCGCCGGCATCGAGCTCGGATTCCTCGGCGGCGCCGCGAAGATGGTCAACCTGCCGCGCACCGCGAACAGCGAGCTGCTGATCGCGGCGGCCGGCCCGGCGGTGTCGCTGATGCTCGGCGGCGCGAGCCTCGGCATCGGCGCGCTGGTCGGCTCGGAGCTGATCTCGCTGGTCGGCTGGATCAACCTCGTGATCGCGGGCTTCAACCTGATCCCGGCGTTGCCGATGGATGGTGGCCGGATCCTGCGCGCGCTGCTCTCGAAGCGGATGGACTTCGTGAAGGCGACCGACCTCTCGGTCACCGTCGCGCGCGCGGTCGCGGTCGGCTTCGCGATCATCGGCCTGTTCGGCGTGTACCAGCTGCTGATCCTCGCCCCGTTCCTGTGGTTCCTGGGCACGCGCGAGAAGGTGCTCGCCCGCATGATCGCGAATGACCGCGTCGGCTATGGCCAGGACGTCGAGGTCCTCGACCGCGATCCGTGGGGGGCTGGTGGCGGTGGTGGTCGGGGC
>JALZOI010000484.1 GCA_030857245.1 Myxococcota bacterium | reverse complement strand
GGCTGGGTGGGGCTCGCGGCCGCGGGCTCCCAGAGCGCGAGCCGACGCGCCGGGCCCGCCTCGCGGCGCTGCATGGCCACCAGCTGCGCCTGCAGGGCGTCGTCGCGGGTGACCGACGTGGGAGGGTTGGGTGAGGTACGCGGTACGGGGGCAAGCTTTGCCGGCATGGCGAGAGCTGTCGGCCGCTCGCCGCGCGGGTTGCGTGAGTTTTTTTGCGTGCCCCACGCAACCCCCGGCGCGGCGGTCGAGACATCCCGGCCATGGGAACCACGCACGATGAACCGGCTCGGGCTAACGGGAGGGGTCGCGATGCAGCCTGGGGCGCACGCATCTTGATCGAGCGGGAGGTGATGACCAAGAGGCTCGAGGAGATCGGAGTGACGAATGACAGCGCGAAGTGACAGGCTCCTCCCCTGCGAGGACCCGCCGCTCGGCACCCTGTCGAGCGTCTACGTGTTCCGGCAGCTCACGACCCAGTCGGACCTCCTCGAGTGCGTGGCCAAGGCGACCGAGCCCTCGCCTCGTGAGCTCGAGGCGTTGCAGGCCATCTGCCGCAGCGTCACCGTGATCGGGCATGTGCCGGCTAACCTGACGCCCGTGATCTCGAGAGAGACGATTTTGTCATTCGCCGCCGCGGACCCAGCGCTCCGGGTGAAGCTGACGTTCCAGCTACCGGCTGGCTACGCCGCCGCCAGCGACGACGAAGCCGACCGCTACGCGAGCCGCTGGTCGGCCCCGCACCAGCCGCTCGTCACGCTGCTCGGCAGCGACGACGAGAGTCGTACCTGCGTCCCGAGCGAGTTGAAGCGCGCCGAGACGCTCGAGGATCATGTCGTGGCGAGCGGACGGTTGATCGTCTGCAAGCGGCGATACCTCGATGGTCATCACCGCGGGGACCACGCCATCTATCGCGGGATCCAGACGCCGCGCGGCACCGTGGGGTGCTTCGTCACGCTGTCACCTCGCGCCACGCGCGAGCAGGTGCAGCAGATGACCGACGTCTGCCGCAGCGTCGTCGTCACGGAGCTGCCGCCGGAGCCTGCGGATCGTGCGCAACCGCGGATGGGGTCGGCCGATACGCCGGCTCCATGAACGAAGCCGTCGCGTACGAGTCTGCCCGGGAGGTCCTCTTCGATCGCGTGCGCTGGGCGGTCGCGCTGATCGCGCAGCTGGTGTCGCGCGGGCGAGCCAAGCCAGCCCCCGAACAGCCGACGCTCCTCCAGCAACTCGCAGGGCTGGCACTCGATACCGTGACAGCTGCAGGAATCGCGGGTGCGGTTGCGAAGCGCCTCGAGCCGACCGTGACGAAGCTGCTCGCGCGCGACGTGCCACAGCGCACGGGCGCGACATCCGCACACACAATCCTGCCGAGCAAGGCCCTGGTGGCGCTCGTGACCGATGGTGTGAAACACATCATCAAGAGCGCCCCGAAGGCCGTGGCCGGTTCACGGAATGCCACCGACGACAGATCCAACGCATCCGAAGTCGGCGTCACCCCGGATGGCCAGAGCTTCGCGAAACGGTCCGCGGATCCGGTGCTCGCGTTCTTCGCCTCGCATCACGATCAACTCGCGGATGGCGAGCTCCATGGCACAGCCGTCGTCGTCGAAACGATCCAGCTACTTCGCCCGACGCTGCGCACCGCGCCGCAGCACGCGGTCGCCGCCATGACTGCCGTCCGAACCGCAATCGAACACCAGCTGGACTATGCACAGGCGTTGCAGGCCGAGCAGAGCGTCCGCAAATGGGTGCAGGCCGTTGCGATAGCGGACGGCGCCGGGACCGCCAACGCGCGGTTCGACGAGCGACACCCGCTCGCGAAGATCGACGGCTTGATCGACATCGCGATCCAGCCGAGCTATCACGATCCCGCGAAGCCGGTAGCCGTGCGCGGGGCCAGGCTCGACGGGGTCAAAGGAACGGTCGTCGCCCGGTTCCGCCACCAACGGTTGAGCAACCTCGGTCTCGCGGTGCGAGCGGCCGGGCACTTCGATTCACCCAGTGCGACGCTCACGGTCGTCAGGGATGCGGGCGGGAGCGTCAGCTACACCGAGAACACGGCCGCGGAGTGGCAACAGGGGGGGCGTTGGCTCGAGCGCAAGGCAGTAGCCAACGGGAGAGGTCGCGATGCGGGATGGGGTGCACGCATCGTGATCGAGCACGAAGTGATGACCAAGACGCTCGAGGAGATCGGAGTGACGAATGACAGCACGAAGTGATGACCAGCGACTCGTCGCGCTACCTGAGCAACAGGGGTCCTGTGGTCGGCTTGTTCCCGAGAGGCCGTCGCCCCGCCGACGTTCCTGGCCGTGACCCGCATGCAACTCGAGGAATCGTACGGCGTGGTGCAACTCGGCGTGGAGATCACGAAGGGCTACGTCCGCGGACCCGTGTCGAAGTGGAGGACGTACTGGCAGCATTCAGATGAGGCCGCGTTCCCGGACCTCACGCTCGGCATCGACATCGATGCTGCCAAGAACCGTACGGCAGCAAGCTGCAGGATGGCGCTCGAGAGCTACCCGATCGCAGCCCGGCTGCTGTCACGAGAGGAGACGGCTGACGGGTTCCTCGACGTCTGCGAGGAGCAGACCCGGTCACGACGCGTCGTCGAAGTCATCCGGTACCTGCACGTCGGGCAGGACCGCGTGTTCTGCGTCGCGCGCGCCATCGATGCACCGTCGCGCACGATCGACCGGATGGTCGATGCATGCCGTTCGTTACGCGTCATCGGGGCCACGCCGGCCGATCTCACTCCGCGGCTAGCGGCGGGCAAGGAGATCGTCGTTCCGCACAAGGACGCGACGTTGCGAGTCAGGTTGTCGGTGCCCGGCGGCTATCGCGAGGGCCCCCGCGGCGAGGCCCACCGTCATGTGTGGGCGCTGCCAGGCGGGCCGCTGCACGCGCCGGAGGTCTCACTCGAGGCCGTGCACTACCGCGTCTCGGCGGCGGAGATGGAGGACGACAGGTCGCCCGGTTTCGAGATGCTGACGCGCGAAGGCGGGCCGACAGACTTCCTGCGCATCTACCAGCGCCGCGCGAGCCAGCACGACGACTTGGTGGTGGTCCTGCGCTACATCGAAGCCGTCACGGGCGGAGGTGGCGTCATGTGCAGGGCCCACCTCCGGCAGCGGCGGGCGACCCCGACGCAGGTCGCGGCGATGACAGACGTCTGCCGCAGCGTCGTCGTCACGCGCGTCCAGCAACCGGCCCCTCGCGCAGGTGCGCACTGACATCGCTTCGTAGCGCCGCGTGCGCCGTCCGGGTGGCGCGGTCATGCCTGCCGGCCTGGTGGTGATCCTGCGGATCGGAGCGAATTGCGCCATCATGGCGAGAGCGGTCCCGCTCGCCGCACGGGTTGCGTGATTTCTTGCGATCTGCACGCAACCGCCGTCTCCGGCGGTCGAGACATCCCGGCCATGGGAACCACGCACGATGAACCCGCCCGGGCGGCGCAGGCGCCCTCGCCGGCTGGCGGCGCCGCTGCCACCGATCGGACCAGCGGCCCTGCCACGAGCCCGGCCCAGGCGGATCGGATCACAAATGCCGCTGCGACCTGGAAGCTCGCGGCGCCGCCCCGGATCGAGCTCGGGGAGACGATCGTCGGACAGCGCGCCACGCACGGCACGTCGATCTTCGCGGTCGGCCCGGCGCAAGGCCCGCGCGTCCGCGCCTCGGTGACCGGCGATCCGGCGATCCGCCTGCTCGCCGCCCCGCTCTATCTGCCCGACGCTGGCGCGCCCTACAGCCCGAGCAACGAATTCAAGTTCGAGCACCGCCCGATCCGCAAGGGCGAGGCGCACGGCACGCTCGAGCTCGCCATCACCGACGCCCCGCAGGAGACGTTCCGCTATCCGGTGATGGCGGCGGCGCACCACCCGGGGGATCCGACGCTGGCCGAGGAGGCGGCGGCGGAGCCGGAAGCTGCGCAGGAGCGCGCCGACGCTGACGCCCGCAAGGCTGCACGAGACCACGCAACGGCGGAAGGCGAACGAGATCTCGACCGCAAGACGTCGCCGCATTGGGCGTCGGTACGGACGTGAACCGACCCGGCCGGTCGCTCGTGAGCACGGAAGGGCCCGAGGTGGAATTCTTCGCTGTTCTAGCGACCGGCCTCGCATCGGACGGCGCTGGACGCGCGAAGCAAATTTCAGGACAGACGTACAACGCGTTATTCCCGCTCCTGCGGACCGCGCCCGAACACGCGATTGCGGCGATGAACGCGATCGGCGCGGGTATTCGCGGCGAGCTGGACTACGCCCGCGAGCTCCAGGAGGAGCAGAGCATTCGCAAATGGGTGCAGTTCGTCGCCGAGACCAGTGGTGCCGACTCTGCGCACGGTTCATTCGACGATGCAGATCCCGTCAAGCGCGTCGACGGACTGATCGACTGCACGATCCGCGCGAGTTACCCGGATCCGCAGCGCCGCGTCGAGGTCGTCAGCACCCGCGTGAACGGGGTAAAGCAAGGCATCTTGAAGCGGCTCACCCGTCAACGCCTGCTCGACCTCGCACTGCCCGTGCGCGCGACAGCCGACTTCGGGTCGCCGAGCGCTTCACTCGCGGTCGTCCGGACCGCGGCCGGAGCGATCAACTACACGGAGAACACCCAGCCAAACGGCCGCGCGGGCTGGCTCGAACGCAAAGCCCAGACGTACGGGCGCGGGGCGGATGCAGCGTGGGGCGCGCGCATGATGATCGAGGAGGAAGTGATGGCCCAGCCGCTCGATGCTTCGAAGGTGTCCGGTGACAGTGCGGACTAGCACCGCGCTCGCGCGGGCCGGCGCTGTCGGCCTCGCGTGTGTACTGCTGCTCGCCTGTCATCAGGACGAACCACCATCGGAAGTGCGCAGCGTCGAGGCGAGCCTCCAGGCCAATGACTACTACGGCCTCGTGAATGTCCGGCTCGAGATCCCGCAACCGTTCGTGGTCAGGTCCCGCTCCTTGTACGAGGCATCGTGGGTTCGTGATGTGGGCAGAGACTACATGCGTGTGTGGACGGAAATGCGACTTCGTGACGACCCGGCGCTCGAACCGTGCGGAGAGGTGCTGCCCCCGGCACTCGCAGGCAGTCGGCACGAGCTGGTCGATGGGTTCATCGCGGTCTGCGAGCGCCGCGAGTCCTCAAAGCACAAAGAGGTGGTCGTCGTCCGATACATCACGTCGCAAGCGGGCACCGTGATCGTCGCCGTGGGTGCGGTCGATCCGTCCGCGCGGCAGCTCCGCATGATGCACGCGATCTGCACCACTGGCGTCGTGACCGGCTACACGCCGCACGACCTCGTCCCGGTCGCACCGACCGAGGCTGCGATGGAGCTGGCCCGCCCTGGGCCCGCGACGCGGGTGCAGGTCTCGCTGCAGCTTCCGTCGGAGTATCACCTGGACGAACTCTTCGGTCTCAGCAAGTACGAACGCACCTGGAGCGCACTGCATCGACCGTACCTGACCGTCGCGTCACACGACCGGAACCGCGGTGCGTGCTGGGAGCATGAGACCCGGAAGATCGAGACCCTCGAGCATCGACGCCTCCCGGATGGCGAGTTGACCGTCTGCAGGCGTGAGCGGTTACACAGCGGGCTTCCCATCACCTACGTGGTGGAACGTCGCGTCAGGACGCGTCACGGCGAGGTCGGATGCCTGGTCGAGCTGTCACCTCGCGCCACGCGCGAGCAGGTGCAGCAGATGACCGACGTCTGCCGCAGCGTCATCGTCACCGAGCTGCCGCCGGGGCCTGCGGATCGTGCGCAACCGCGGGCGGGGGCGGCCGATACGCCGACTCCATGAACGAAGCCGTCGCGTACGAGTCTGCCCGGGAGGTCCTCTTCGATCGCGTGCGCTGGGCGGTCGCGCTGATCGCGCAGCTGGTGGCGCGCGGTCGGGCGGAGGGCTGGCTCGATGGCACCCCGCGGGCCGCCGGCGAGCTGCCGGATGCCGACGCCGTCGACGCG
>JALZOI010000483.1 GCA_030857245.1 Myxococcota bacterium | reverse complement strand
GCCGTCCCGCGAGCAGCTCGACCTCCGCCTCGCGCGCGTCGATCCGGGGATCGTCGCCGGCGGGCGAGGGCAGCTTGCGGAGCGCGACGATGGTCGCGGGGACGTCGCTCGCCGGCTGGACGCGGAGCAGCGCGAGCCCGTACTCGAGGTGGGCCGGCTGGAGCGCCACGAGCCGACGGTAGTGCGTGCGCGCCTCGTCTAGATCGCCGAGCAGCTCGTGCGCCTGACCACCGACGAGGAGCTGCTGATCGATCGGCAGCGTCGTGAGGCTCGCGAGCGCCTTGCGCGCGGCGGCGTGCGCGGCGGCGCCGTCGAACAGGCCCTGGTGCGCCTGGCCGAGCGCGACGTGGCCGGGCGCGAACTCGGGCTCCTGGCGCGTCGCGACGGCGAGCTGCTGCTGGGCCGTGCGGAAGTCGTTGGCGCGGAGCGCCGCGGTGCCCTCGATGTACGCGCGCGCCGCCTCGGGATCGCGCGGCAGCACGGCGTGCACGATCCGGGTCTCGGCGGGTGCCGCCATCCCCAGCGCCGCGCGGATCTGCGGGCCCGCGAGCGCCGCGAGGCCCGGGAGATCAGCGGTGGTGCCCTTGACCTCGAGCTGCTTGACCCGGCCGCGCCGGTGGTCGTCGACGGTGGCGGTCAGCGTCAGCTCGCCACCGGCGACCCGGTAGGACCCGGTGATGATCGTGTCGGCGCCGAGCCGCGTGCGCAGCTTCTGCAGCGTCTCGGGCGTGAAGCTCGCGCTCGCGGCCGGCGCGAGCTCGGTGCGCGCGCTCGCCGCATCCGCCGCGGAGGTCACGCGGAGATCGTCGGCGCCCGCGAGCTCGGTGACGAGCAGCTCGGAGAGCGCCGACGACAGCCACGCATTCGCGGCCTCACCGCCGAGGTTCTGGAACCCGAGCACGGCGACCGTGCGGCGCCCCGCGACCTCCGCCGCGCCATCGCGCGAGCGCAGGACGTACCCACCGACGACGGCGCCGCCCACGAGCGCGACCAGCCCGGCGACGAGCGCGAACCGGCGCACGCGCCGCCCGGGATCATGCGCGAGCTCGGCGAGCAGCGCGTCCATCGACGGGTAGCGGTCGGCGGGGGCGGGGCGCAGGCCGCGGAGCAGGATCCGCCGTAACCGCCCGGGCACGCGGCTCCCCTTGGTCGGCGGCTCGACCCGGCCGTGGATCACCGCATCGGCGAGCGCGACAACGGTCTGGCCGGCGAAGGGCGGATCGCCATAGAGCGCCTCGTAGAGCGCGACGCAGAAGCTGAACTGATCCGAGCGCTCGTCGGCGGGCTCGCCGTTGTGCTGCTCGGGCGCCATGTAGAGCGGCGTGCCCATCACCGCGCCGGTCTGGGTCATCGGCGCCATCGGGCTCTTGCCGAGATCCGCGGCGGTCTCGGCGAGGGAGTCGACGTACGCGCGCCGGCCGTCGCGCGTGGTGGCGATGACGGAGTCGGTGGCCTCGAGCGCGCGGGCGAGCCCGAAGTCGGCGACGCGGACGCGGCCATCCTTGCCGAGCAGCACGTTGTCGGGCTTGAAGTCGCGGTGCACGAGGCCGGCCGCATGCGCGGCGGCGAGCCCGCGCCCGGCGGCGGTGAACTTCTCGAGGATCTCGGCGCGCGACCGCGGCTGGTGGAGCAGCCACTCGCCGAGGGTACCGCCGTCGAGCAGCTCCTGCGCGAGGAACACGATCCCGCTCTCGATCCCCACCTCGTGGACGGTGATCACGTTGGGATGCGTGACGCGCGCCATCGCCTGGCCCTCGCGCAGCATGCGGGTGCGCTGGGCGTCGTCGGCGGCGGCGGCGGTGCGCAGCACCTTGAGCGCGACCCGGCGGTCGAGCTCGCGATCGTGCGCGGTGTAGACCACGCCCATGCCGCCCGCGCCGAGCTGGCCCTCGACGATGAACCGGCCGATCCGCGTGCCGTGTCCGATCTCCGCTGCTCCGGAGGTACCACTCACCGCCTGACTATAGGCGGTCGCGCCCGCCGGTGCCGGTGCTGGCCACCCCTCCGCACGCGCCGATGTCGCGGCCTGGCGCGCATCCCGCGAGTGCGCTACGCGAGCCGAGCCGAGCCGAGCCGAGCCGAGCCGAGCCCGAGCCGAGCCGAGCCGAGCCGACCCCGAGACCGAGTCCGCGTCCGAGGCCGAGCCCGAGCCTGCGACCGAGCCCGCGTCCGAATCCGAGCCCGAGCCCGCGTCCGAATCCGCGCCCGCGCCCGAGCCCGCGACCGAGCCCGAGCCCGAGTCCGCCACCGCACCCGACCGCGGCTCCCCGCCGTTGGCGCGCCCGCGCTCGTCCGTGTACACCTCCCGACGCATGTGGAACCTCGCGGCCTGGCAGGACGAGCCGGCGCTGTCGCGCGCGTGGCACGCCGCGCAGCCGTTCCCGCACGTCGTGATCGAGGACTTCGTCACCGCCGCCGCACTGCCGGCGCTGTTCGAGATCCTCGACGAAGAGCCGGTCGAGCACTCCGTGGGCGACATCTTCAGCTTCGACGCCACCGCACCGGCGCCGATCACCGCGGCCTTCCGCGAGCTCGGCGCGTCGTTCGGCGCGACGCTCGCGCCGCCGCTGTCGCGGATCACGGGCAAGGCGGTCCGCCGCGCCGAGCTCCGCGCGTACGCGTACCGGCCGGGGCACTACCTGCTGCCGCACTCGGATCATCAGGACGGCCTCGCCCGCGTGCTCGCGTTCGCGTACTACCTGCCGTCGCCCGAGCCGCCGCTCGGCGGCGAGCTCGAGCTGTTCCGCTGCTCGATGACCGGCGCCGAGATCACCGCGGTCGCGAGCGCGACGGTCCTCGAGCCCGCGGCCAATCGCATGGTGATCTTCGACGTCAGCGACGTCTCGCTGCATCAGGTCCGCGAGGTCCTCGGCGGCCTCCGGATCTCGCTGGCGGGCTGGTTCTACGCGTGACCGTCCCCGAGACCATCGAGGGTCTGTTCCGCAGCCGGCTCGCGGTCACCGTCCCCGACGCGATCGCGCCGCCCGCCGCCGCCGAGCTCCGCGCGCGGCTCGAGCAGCGCGGCTACGAGCGCTACGCGCTGCTCGATCGCGGCAGTTACGACCACGTGCCGGTGGTCCGCGAGCCGGCGCTCGCCGACGCGCTCGCCCGCATCGCCTCCGAGCTGACCTCGCGCACGCTCCAGGTCAGCGCCGTGCGCGCGCTGCGCCTCGGGCCGGGCGACTACGTGCTCGCTCACCACGACGCGCTCCACGCGGACCATCCCGTCGAGCTCACCCTCGATCTGTCGACCGCCATCGTGCCGGGCGCCGAGGTCCACTACCGGCGGCGCGGCGGCGTCTATTTCTGCGCGCCGTCCGCACCCGGCGCGCTCGCCGTGGTCGAGCGCGGCCCGACCGTCGCGTGCAACCACACCTACGTCAGCAAGCTGCACGCCACCGCGAGCGTCGTGCGGCTCGTGCTGCTGCTCCGCGATCGCTGACCCTACGCGGCGAGCTCGTACTCGAGCTCGTAGCGGTGCTGGCCCTCGACCACCTGGATCGCCATGCGCCCCGAGATCCCGCGCAGCTCGCCGGTGCCCGAGTCCGGCACCACCGTCACCGTCAGCGCGAGCGCGCCCCGCATCATCACGCCGGAGTGCTGGAGGACGAAGGTGCCGCGCCGGCCCTCGAGCGTGCCGGTGACGCGCTCGATCGCGACGTACCCGGCGGAGTCCGCCACCGGCGTGCGCGCGCCGATCATCTGCACGTGGCTCGTGGCGTCGAGCGGTCCCACGAACCGCTTGTCGAAGCCCACGCGGCCGAGCGTCACGCCGTCGACGGCGTCGTACGGCGGCTCCGCGTGCATCGTGATCTCGAAGGTGCCCTTCACGGTCATGGCGACGTTCATGGCCGCGTTGTAGCGCGGGCCGGAGCGCCGCGCCTGCGAACGATTCCTCCTCAGTGATCCCGGGGCGTGGCCTCGACCTGCCACCGGCGCTCGAGCTCCGCGAGGCCCGCGCGAAGCTGCGGCGCGGTCTACCCCGACGAGCTGAACCCGACCGCCGCGGAGCTGCGCGAGCTGCGCAAGCAGGGCATCTCCCCGGTGGCGATGCTCGCGGAGATCCGACCGGACGGCGTTCCGCTGGACGAAGCGGAACCCCTGACCGATGGCGAGGTGGTCCGGCTCGGACTCGCGCTCTGCGACACCGTGATCGCGTGGGCGCAGCTGCGCGAGCACACCAGCATCGGGTTGCGTCCCGAGACGGTGAACATCGCCGGCGAGCGTCGTGCTCGACGAGCACCTGCGCGGGCTGCTGTGGCGCGGACGCGAGCTGCGACCGCGCGAGCGTGCCGTGGTCGTCGCGGTCAAGGAGTTCCCGTACGCGACCTTCCGATGGGCTCGACGAGTGGTTCCGCTACGACGTGCCCGGCCTCGCGCCGCTCGCGTTCCTCCCGCCGTCGGCGGTCATCCCGGCGCGCGGTCCATGCGGCACGTGCCTCAGATCGCTTCTTCCTCGTCGTCCTCGGGCTCGACGTGGATCGTGACATCGCGCAGGTCCGCGAAGGCGGCCTTGAGGCGGGCCTCGACGGCGTGGCTGATCGCGTGGGCCGCCGCGAGCGGCAGCGCGCCGTCGACCTGGATGTGGAGATCGAGCTGGTGGGCGCCGGCGACCCCGCGCGAGCGGACCCGGTGACAGCCCTCGACGCCGGGCGTCGCGACCGCGATCGCGCGGACCTCGTCGGCCGGCAGCGCCGCGCGATCGAGGAGGATGCCGAGGTTCTCGGAGAGGATCCGCCATGCGACCCGGCCGATCACGACGGTCACCGCGAGCGCGGCGACCGGGTCGGCCCAGGTGACGCCGGCGCGCGCGGCGATCAGCGAGAGCAGCACCGCGACCGTGACCGCGACGTCGGAGGCGGTGTGCAGCGCATCCGCGGTCAGGAACGCCGAGCCGAGCTGACGCCCGCGCCGGTGCTCGTAGATCGCGACGAAGATGTTGACGACCAGCGTGGCGACGACGAGCACGAGCCCCAGCGTCGTGACCACCGGCGACGGCGTGCCCCGCCACAGCGCTCCGATCGCCGAGGCCGCGAACTGGAACGCGGCGACGCCGATCACGATGCCGATCGCGACCGCCGCGAGGATCTCGATCTTGCGATGACCGTACGGATGCTCCTCGTCGGGCGGGCTGCCGGCGAGGTGGAGCGCCACCATGCCGACGACGTTCGACGACGCATCGAGCACCGAGTGGATCGCGTCACTCGCGAGCGCGAGCGAGCCCGACCATGCCGCGTACGCACCCTTGATCGCGGCGACCAGCAGGTTGAGCACGAGGATGAGCAGCACCACTCGTCGGACGGCGCGCGCGGTCGCGGCGGGGCTGGTGGTGCTCGCGTCCGCCCGGGCCATGGCCGGCAGCCTAGCACCGCGCCAGGCCCGGCCGTGTCGGGCTCCGAAACGGGTCAAATAATTGTCCCGGGCCCGGGAGGGGGCGACAACTCCGAGGGTCGGCGAGCTGGCCGGAGGAGTCTTCATGCGCAGGAACCATCCCGTCATCGTGATCGCCGCGCTGCTGATCGCGGCCGCCCTCGGCGCCCCCGCCCACGCGAAGGGCGCGCCCGAGATCCGCGCCGTCGAGTTCGACGACACCGCCGAGGTCACGCGCGTGCACCTGCGCGGCGCGCGGTCGCTCGCGTTCACCGTCTACAAGCTGGAGCGGCCGAGCCGCGTCGTGATCGACGTGCCGCGCGCGCGGCTCGCGGAGAAGCTCGGCGGCCACGAGAGCGGCGCGGTGTTCGCGACCAACACGTGGGCGGTCAGCACGATCGCCGCACAGCAGGTCGACGACGGCGGCGACCTCGTGCGCGTGATCGTGACGCTGGCGCGCCCCGGTCGCTACGACGTCAAGACGATCGGCGACGACCTCGTCGTGATCGTGACCGCCCGCGACGGCGCGCCCGCGAAGGCCGCGCCCGGCGGCGCCGACGTGCTCGCGAAGTCGCGGGCCGAGAGCGAGGAGGCGAAGCG
>JALZOI010000482.1 GCA_030857245.1 Myxococcota bacterium | reverse complement strand
ACGAGGTGACGATCTGGATGTCCGGCTCCGCGCCCTCGGCCTCGAGGAAGCGCTGCAGGCCGTAGTTGCCGTCGCCTTCGGTCGTCATCGCCCAGAACTCGCCGATGATGCCGACGCGCGGCTTCGGCCGGGTGCGGTCGACCTTCACGGCGCCCATGATCCGGCGCACCTTGAGGAGCGCGAGCGGGAGCGAGGTGTTGTTCTCGAACGCGTTCGCGATCAGGCGCTTGCTCGTCTCGAGCGCGCGGTCCGCCGCGCCCGGCTCGACCTCGTACGGACGGATGCGATAGCCCATCGCGTTGAGGACGTCACCGATGAGGATGCCGCGGATGAGGCCCCAGAAGAACGTGGGGTTCATCTCGAGCCCGACGCCGTCACCGGTCGCCTGCTTGAGGCCGCCGGTCTGCTGGAACAGCAGGACGCGGAAGCCGTCGAAGCCGGAGTCCCGGAGCGCCTTGCGGTACTCGGTGACGTACGTGCCGAAGCGGCACGGGCCGCACGCGCCGGCCGTGATGAACACGTGGCTCTTGACGATCTCTTCCGTCGACATGCCGCGGTCGCGCAGGCCGTCGAGGTACTTCACGAGGTTGCCGACCGTGAAGTACGTCGGGTTGCACTGGCCGCGGTTGCCGTACTCGCGCCCGAACTGGAGGGCATCGTTGTCCGGGGTGTCGAGCGCCATCACCTTGTAGCCGATGCCGCGGAGCGCCGACTGCACGAACAGATCGTGCGCCATCGTCAGGCCCGAGATCAGCAGGGTCGTGTGCTCGCGCTGCTCGCGGGTGAACTCGCGGGGAACCGCGTCGAACCAGTGCGCGGCGTTCTCGGTCGGGAGGCCGAGGCGCTTGCGCTCCTCGAGCTCGAAGGTCTTCAGCTGATCTTCGATCGCGTCCAGAGACATCGAGTCGAGGTTGGTGCCGTTCTTGTCATTCGTCGTGCTCATAATGTTCTCCTCGTTGCCTAGGTCCGCATCACGTTGAGTGCCGCGGCCCGCTTGGCCTTCGGCTTGTTCGCTTCGTCGGCCGCGCGCCACTCGCTCACCTTGGCGGCGAGGGTGTGGATCTCGCGGTCCAGCTTGTCGTCCGTCTTGCCGGCGCTCGCGAGCTTCTGCTGCAGCGTCGCCATCAGCTCGAGCTTCTTCTCGGTCACCGACCGATCGAGCTCGACCGTCTTCAGCCCCTGATCCTCGAGCTTCTCCTTGAGGAGCATCAGCGTGTAGGCGTAGGTCTTGACGCGGATCTTGATCGAGCCGCTCGGCTTGTTCGCGTCGATGTCGTGCAGCGCGGAGTACGCCTTGCCGGCCGAGGCGATGATCGAGTCGATCAGGCCGTAGGTCGGGGCGTCGTGGCCGCACTTGAAGCTCGAGAGGTCGAGGCACGCCATGTTGGGATGGCGCGACGCGTACTTCGCGGCCCACACCTTCTGCACGGAGTTCGTCGAGTAGTTCTCCGGCCACACGTCGGTGATGTCGAGGCCGTTCTCGATCACGCCCTTCGCGATGTCCTCGGCGAACAGCTTGTCGAGCCGCTCCTTGTCACGTGGCAGCGACCGCATCGACAGGATCGGATACCCGAGCGCCTGGAACTCCTCTAGCACCGAGTGGTTCATGCCCGGATCGTTGTGGTACGGGCGCCCGAGCATCACGAGCGCGACGCGGTTCTCGCGGGTCACCTCGTCGAGGATCTCGCGACCCTTGCGCTCCATCTCGTCCTCGAACGCCTGGACGGCCTTGAAGGCCTCGTCGATGGCGAACGCGTTCTCGTCCTCGGTGACGCCGAGGAGGGGGGCCCACTCGTCGAACATCTGCTTCTTGCACATCAGCGGCTCGTTCAGCGTCACCGCCGTGTCGAGGTAGCTGATGCTGCGCTCGGCGAAGAAGTCGGTCTCCTTCGTGAACGCCGCGCGGATGACCTTCGGCGTGCCCGAGACGACCGGGCAGCTCGCCGTGTCCATCTGGTTCACGATGAAGGTCGGGATGTGCGTGATCGCCGGGAAGAAGATGTAGTTGAGCGGCTTCTTCTCGTGGTGCTTGAAGAGGAGGTTGTGGATGTGGGCCTGGACGACCTTGCTCGGGTAGCAGGGATCGACCGAGCCGTACTTGCCACCGGCGGCCCACATCTCCTCGCCGGTCTCGTCGGAGAACACGACGTTGCGCGAGTCGACGCCGAGCACCTCGAGGTACGTCCGGAAGAACGGCGCCGTCGAGTAGAGGTTGAGGACGCGCGGGATGCCGACGCGGACGTCGCGGCGCTTCGCCCACACCTCGGCGCTCGCGCGCTGGAACGGCCGCTGGATCGGCTTGTGCCGGACCGCGCCGAGCAGCGTGCGCTTGACGATGATGTCCTCGACGGGTGCGCCGTGCGCGGGCATCGGCGCCGGCTCGTAGAAGCTCTTGAACGCGAGCTTCGCCTCGTAGTCGACGAGGTTCGGGTACTTCTTCATGCGCGTCTGACGCTCTTTGTTGAGCTTCTTCAGCGAGTCCATGTTCTCGACGGTGCCCTTCTCGCAGCTGAAGCCGGAGATGTAGCGAGCGGTCTTGCCGTCGAGCGTCGCGGTGTCGATGAACGTGCGCGAACAGTTGTTCGGGCAGAAGTTGCAGCGCGTCGTCTCGTCGTTGGTCGACGTGAAGTTGATGTCGACGGCCTGATCGAGACCGACGAACGTCGTCGTGCCCCGGCGCCGGGTGACGCGGAGCGCCTCGAACGCGGCGCCGATCGCGCCGGCCTCGCCGCAGTGCGGGTGGAGGTAGACCTCGGCGTTCGGGACGCGCTTCTCGATGTAGTCGACCTGCGCCTTGAGCGCGGCGACGTTCTTCTGGGTGCCGCCCTGGAGCACGAACACGCGGCCGAGCTCGGCCATGCGCGGGATCTGGACGACGTACTGCCAGATGTTCTTCGGCAGCACGAGCGCGAGGCCCGCGAGCAGCTCCTCCTTGGCGTAGCCCTCCTTCTGGAAGTTCACGCGGTCGGAGTCGAGGAACACGGCGCACCCGTACGAGAACTTCGGCGCGAGGCGCGCCTCGAAGGCGACCTCGGCGTACTTCTTCACCGGGATGCCGAACTGGTCGGCCATCGCCTGGAGCAGCATGCCGTTGCCCGCCGAGCACGAGTTGCTGAGGCGGAAGTTCTTGACGTCGCCGTTCTGCATGAACATCACCTTGATGTCCTGCCCGCCGATGTCGCAGATGACGTCGACGCTGGGGAACCAGCGCTTCGCCGACATCATGTGTGCCACCGTCTCGACGATGTTGGCGTCCGCGCCGAGCGACTTCTCGAGGACGTCACCCGCGTAGCCGGTGACGCCGAAGCCGGTGCACTCGATCGTGGCGCCCTGCTCCGTCGCCCACGCCTTCATCTGCGTGAACATGTCCTTCATGTCCTGGATCGGGTTGCCCTTCGAGAGGGTGTAGACCTTCTTCAGGATGTTCTCGTCCTCGTCGATGAAGACGCACTTGCTGGACGTCGAGCCGCCGTCGAGGCCGATCACGCCCTTGTAGTGCTTGCCCGCCTCGAGCTTCGCGTCCTCGTAGGCTGGCTCCTTGTACTTCTCGACGAACGCGTCGCGCTGCTCCGGCTGCTCGACGAGGCCGGGGCCCGCCGACTCGCCGAGCTTGGACTTGCGGCCGTGGTTGATGAACTCGTCGAGCGGCTCGAGGCCGCGGTACGCGCCGACGTGCTCGGCCTCGTAGAGGCCGAACAGCACCGCGCCATACGCCGCGTAGAGGTCGGAGTTCTTCGGGACGAAGATCAGCTCCTCGATCGGGACCGTCTTGTCGTACTCGTAGCCGCGCTCGGCCCACGCCTCGGGGATCCGCAGGCGCCAGCACTCCTGGAGGAACGGCAGGTAGGTGTTCGGACCGCCGAGCAGCAGGACCTTGCTCTTCAGCGTGTTGCCACGCGTGAGGACGGCGAGGTTCTGGCTGACGATCGCGTCGGCGAGCGAGTTCATGATCTCGTTGCGGGGGATGCCCGACTTCACGAGGTTCACGATGTCGGTCTCGGCGAACACGCCGCACTTGGCGGCGACGTGGTGGAGCTTGGTCGGATCGAACTTGAGGCCCGGCACTTCCTCGCGCGGCATGCCGACCTTGAGGACGCACTTGTCGATCGTGGCGCCGGTACCCGAGGCGCACTTGTCGTTCATCGACGTCTGCGCGGTCTTGTCGCCGGTGTCCTTGTTCTCGCGGAACATGATGATCTTGGCGTCCTGACCGCCGAGCTCGATCACGCTACCGACGTCGGGGTGGAGCTTCTCCACCGCCATCGTCACCGCGTTGACTTCCTGGACGAACTTCGACCCGAGGATCGGGGCGATCGGGCTGCCACCGGAGCCCGTGATGAACGTGCGGATCTGATCGCTCTGCAGCGTCGGGAACGCTGCGTGGATCTCCTTCAGCATCTCCCGCGTCATCTCGGGCTGCCGCGTCTCGTGGCGGAGATACTTCGACCAGATAATCTCCTTCGTCGTGGGATCGACCACCGTCATCTTCACGGTCGTGGAACCCACGTCGATTCCGATCACGATCTTGTCGGGCCGAGTCGCCATGATATTCGCCATGCGTGTATTGCTCCTGCAGTCGGTACGAACGAAGAGAGACAGCTAGACTGACGCGTCAGTCTAGGGGCGACTGACACGTCAGTCCAGTTCCAAGTATCGGCAAGGACAGATCTCTTTGGTGCGAACGGGCCTGCGCAGTGTTTGGTATGCCGTGTTACAAAATGAACGTCCTTTGCGTAGCCGGCGATGCGGTTCACGGCGCCCGTTGCCGCGCGCCGAAGACATAACGAGGGCGATTCGGTCAGTAGCCATCTCGGGTATCATCGGAGGGATGCGGGCCATGGCGCTGTTCTGGGTGGGAGCGGTTGTGGCGTGTTACAGCCCATCACCGACGCCGGGCGCGCCGTGCACCGAGCAGCGCGATTGCCCGAGCGGCCTGTTGTGCTCCGCCGCGGGACGCTGCGAGCGCCCCGGCGAGGCGGATGCGGCACCGAGCGATGGCTCGTGCGCATCGAACGCGTGCGAGGGGACGGACCTCGTCGGCTGCAGCACCCGCGTGACGTGCGCGAATGGCTGCGGCGGCGCCACACCGCATTGCCTGGAGTTCGCCCCGTCGAACGGGCTCACCCCTGCCCTGTTCTCCGACGTCACCGGCGACGTCACCGGCGACGTCACGGCGGACAAGCTCGACTTCGATTCGGTGACCGGCCGCATGCGCGTGATGAACATGGACATCCGGCCCGCGGGGGTCGGCGTGATCGCCGGCATCAACTTCCAGATCATCGATGGCGTCGGCGTGTTCGCGGCGCGCTCGTTCACGCTCGCGACCGGCAATAACTGGACGTTCGGTGGCGCGAACCCGGTCATCCTCTACGCGGCGTCGACGATCTCGATCGGCGCGACCATCGATGTCGGCGGCAGCTTCAGCTCCGGCGGTCCGGGCGGCAGCGCCTCGAACACCACCACGGTGGCGAGCGGATGTAAGGGCCAGGCCGGCCGCACCGTGGGCTCGCAGCTCGCCGAAGGCGGTGGTGGTGGTGGTGGTGCGACCGCGGGCGCCGACGGTGGCCCTTCGAACGCGGTCACCCCGACCGGCCAGGGCGGCCCCGTGTGCTCGATCGCGGGGACCACGATCCCGCTCGACGGCGGGAGCGGTGGTGGTGAAGGCGGGGATACGACGGCGAACGCCGGCGGCGGTGGCGGTGGCGCGATCGGCCTCGTCGCGATGGAGTCCGTGACGGTCACCGGCACGATCGCGGCGCCCGGTGCCGGCGGGATCTCGAGCAGCAGCAGCAACCAAGGCGGCGGCGGCGGTGGCAGCGGCGGCGCGATCCTCATCGAGGCGCCGACGGTGACGATTTTGGGCCAGCTCACCGCCAACGGCGGCGGCGGCGGCGCGCCGATGGGAGGTAACGACGGCTCTCGCGGCTCGGTGACCACCGCGACCCCGGCGCCCGGCGGCGTGTACAGCGG
>JALZOI010000059.1 GCA_030857245.1 Myxococcota bacterium | reverse complement strand
TACGACAGCTGCGCCTGACCACGGTGGCGCCGTGCTTGCCCGGTGGCTCCGAGGCCGGCATCCGCGAGCGCGGGCCATGCCTGTTCGTCGCCGGCGTCATCGATCCCGCCAGCGCCGCCATCGCGGCGACCGAGCTGGACACGCTGGCCGCAGCGGCGAGTGCGCTGACGCCGGCCTATGGCAACCCGGCGCAGCTCGCCGGCCTGGTGCGCGCGCGCGCGACGTTCTTCGGCGGCGCCTGTCTCGTGGCGGCGGATGCCACCTCCGCGCCAGCCAGCGTCACCGAGGCCGCATACTCCACACCTGCCGATTTCTACGCGACCTACCACGTCCCCTTCTTCGCGACATGGGCCCCTTGCGAGCGCGCCGCGCTCCACGCCGCCCGCGGAGATCACGTGGGCGCCGCGGCCGTCCTCGCTCCCCTCGTGACCCGCGCGCCGCACCGCGGATGGGTGCGAGCCGCGCTCGAGCGCTACCGCTGAGGGTCCGCACAATCACGTGCTTCGGAGCGGAGTCGCGCCCGCCTCACCCACTGCTCGCGCCCTCGCTTCGCTTGCCTGGAGCGCCGTTCAGACCTGGCGCACTGGATGCATCAAGTCTGCGTATGGAGTCACGAATGAAACGCGCCGCCATGTTCGCCACGTTTGCACTGCTCGTCGCGAGCGTCGCCCACGCCGATCCGCAGCGAGAGGACCGTCACGACCGAAACGACCGTGCGGGAACGCGCACCGAGCCGCGGGCTGACTGGCGAGATCGGTATCGTGACCGGGATCGCACAGGCGGGTACATGGGTGATTTCCGGTACAGCGTCGACGTTCGCATGCACTTCGATCCGAACCGCGACATCCAGCGCAACAAGTATGCTCGCTGGGATCGGACCCGGAATCGCGGTGCGTTCCGCGGCAACTGGGTCGAGCTGGCGGATCAAAACACCACGGCGGGTGGGCGCCAGATGGTTGCCGTACCCGATCACGCCATCAACCTTCGCCGGCTTCGCATCGAAGGTGTTCGCGGCGCGCCGATCATTACCCAGGTTGCGATCCAGTACGGCACTGACACGCAGGTCGTGCCACTCAACGTGCGGCTGGCACGTGGCGCCGGCGAGGTGATCGACGTGAATCGCGGGCGCGCGATCACGGGGATCGTCGTGTACACGGACGCGGGCTCGACCGGGACGTACTCGATCTACGGATCGTAGCGGCTCGGCGCTTCCGCAGATCCACGGCACTGCTCGCAGCCACCGGCCTCTCGGGCCGGGTGGCTAGCGCAGCATCCGGATCAGCACGAACGCTTCCGCGGCGGCGAGATTCTGCTGCGAGCCACGCCACACCGCGAGCGCTCGCACCGCCTCGACGGACCGAGAATCGGGCGCGGGGCGAAGCTGGCTCTCGTAACAGCGGAGGGCGCGCATCTTGGTCTCGAGGTGGGCCGAGATATCGACCCAGACGTTCGGCAAGAAGCCCGCCTCGAGGTACGGGGCGTTCCAGTGGGTCTCGGACTGCACCTCGTAACAGTAGACGGCCTTGATCCCGCGTCCGACCTCTCCGGAGGTGCGCCAGGCGACGCTCGCAGCGTGGAAGATCTCCCGGTGATCCTTGTGCAGATCGTAGAGGAACGGCACGTAGAGGATCTCGGGTTGGATCGCCGCGACGAGCTCACCGACGACCTTGTTGAGCCGGTGGGTCGGCTGATCGGCGACCAGCGCGGCCGGCACCTCGCGGAAGTGGAGATGCGAGATGCCGAGCACCTGCATCGCCCGGCGTGCTTCGTCACGGATCTTGTCCCACGTCTCGCGCGGCCAGAGCGGGTGAGGGTCGTCGCCATGCCCGGTGACGACGGCGACGTGGACTTCATCGCCGTCGGCGACGTGGCGGGCCAGCGTGCCGCCAACCCCGAGCGTCTCGTCGTCCGCGTGGGGTGCGAGAACGAGGACCCGCCTACCGCAGGACATCTTCAGGCTTCACCGCGAGTGGATCCCGCGGCTTCTCGACGATGAACGCCCCGATGGCGAGGGCGTCGATGCCGGTCGCGAAGAACGTGCGGAGCGCATCGCGCGGCGTGCAGACGATCGCCTCGCCCTTCACGTTGAAGGAGGTGTTGAGCACGACGGGCACCCCGGTTCGCCGCTCGAACGCCCGCAGCATCGCGTGGTACCGCGGATTCGTCTTCGCATCGACGGTCTGGCAACGCACGGTCCCGTCGACATGGACGATCGCCGGTGCGGTCTGCGAGGCCTCGTCGGTGGCGTCGAATGCGAGGATCATGAACGGTGCGGCCGCGGGCTTCCGGAGGTAGCGCGCGGCCGCCTCGACCGTGAGGCTCGGGCAGAACGGACGCCAGTACTCGCGGAACTTGATCGCCGCGTTGACGCGTTCGCGGGACTCCACCTTGCGTGGATCGGCGAGGATCGAGCGGCCCCCGAGCGCACGGGGCCCACCCTCCATCCGCCCCTGGAACCACGCAACCACCTTTCCGCCGGCGAGCAACTCCGCCGTCGCGTCAGCGAGGTCATCCGGCTTGCGGTACTCCAGACCGCACTGCCGGAGCTGGTTCTCGATGTCAGCATCCTCGAACCCGGGCCCGAGGTAGAGGTGATCGAGCGGTTCGGGACGGCGCCCGGTCTTGTCGACCCAGTGGCCAATCGCCGCGCCGATCGCGAGCCCCGAGTCGCTCGGGATCGGGAAGGCCGTCACGTGGTCGAACTCGTCCATCTTGTGCAGCCGGCTGTTCATCTTGACGTTGAGGGCGACTCCTCCGCCGATGCACAACGTGCGCAGGCCGGTCTGACGCTGGAAGTGAGTGACGAGCCGGATCACCGTCTCCTCGAGGAGACGCTGCGCCTCGAACGCGATGTCCTCGTGAATCGCTTCAATCTTGCGAGGACCCTGGCGCGGCGGCATCGCCAGCAGCTCCGGCAAGTGATCGGTGAAGCGCTCGGAGTAGGTGTGCGCCCCGTGGTGGATGTACTTCGGATCGACCTCGTAGTCGAAGCCGAGCGGGCCGGGCCGCACGATCGTCTCGAGCTTCTTGCGGATCTCGAGGTTCTCGCGGCCGTACGGCGCGAGGCCCATCACCTTGTACTCGCCGTCGTAGGCGGCGAAGCCCAGGAACTCGGTGATCGCCGCGTAGAACCAGCCGAGCGAGTGCGGGATCTCGATGCGGTGCAGGACCTCGAGCGTCGTCCCGCTGCCGCGCCACACCGTGGTGCAATCGCTGTCGCCGGATCCATCGACGGTCAGCACGAGCGCTTCGCTGTGCGGCGACAAGAAGAACGCGCTCGCCGCGTGCGTGCGGTGGTGTGGGTAGAACTCGAGGGGAGGCACTGCCTCGGGGGCGATGCCGAACGCGCGCACGATCTGGTTGGTCCAGGTCCGGCGCAGCGCGCTCGGAGCGAACAAGCCCACGTTGCGCTGCTGCCAGCGCTGGGTGGCGTCATCAGGTGGGTGGCGCCGATTGAGCTCCTGGTAGAAGCGCGCCATCTCGCCCGAGCCATAGCGGTGCGCATCCCAGCCATACACGGCCAGATCGACGTCGGCCATCGTGATGCCGCCGAGCGTCAGGCACTCCTGGATCGATCGGGTGGGAAAGATGTTCGGCGCGTGCTTGTTGCGAAGCAGGCGCTCTTCTTCGATGTACGCGACCACGCGACCGTCAATGATGAGAGCGGCGGCCGGGTCGATACCGTGAAAGTAGCTGAGTACGTTCATAGGGACTCCGAGGCCGAGACACTAGCAGACGGTGAGCGCGCGAGGTCTTGAAGCGAGCACACAGTGAGCGGTGTCACCCGGACGGCCGCGATCGCAACGAGCGCCGCGTCGACCGCGCGGCGCGTCGTCAGATACGAAACTCCATGAGCGACGGCCTCGCGAGCGTGCGGTGAGCCCGGACCGTCGAGATCGACGACCAGCACGATCGCTCCGCTCGCGATCGCGGCGGGCGCGGCGTCCGCCACGGTGAGCCCAGCATCCCGCAACTCGGTTGCTCGGTGGCCTGGGGTCACGAGCGTGAACCCGAGCTCCGCGAACCGCGGCGCCAGCGCGCGACATTCCGTACCCGAGGCGCTGAGCAGCACCGTGCCGGTCTGCGGGAGGGCGTTGCCGGCGGCCAGCTGGCTCTTGGCGAATGCCGACGCAAAGTCCGGTGCGAGCCCCATCACCTCGCCGGTCGATCGCATCTCGGGACCGAGCAGCGGTTCCACGCCGACGAACTTGCGGAAGGGCAGGACGACCTCCTTGACCGCGAAGCCGCGCGCGGGCGCGGCCATCACGCCGAGCTCGCGCAGGGTCGACCCCAGCATGAGGCACGTCGCGAGCTTCGCGAGTGGGAGGCCGATGCACTTCGAGACGAACGGGATCGTGCGCGATGCCCGAGGGTTGACCTCGAGGACATAGACCTCACCTCGATGAATCGCGAACTGTGCGTTCATCAGCCCGATCACGCCAAGCTCGCGTGCGATCGCCCGTGCCTGGCTCTCGACCTCGGCGACGATCTCGGGTGAGAGAGAGTAGGGGGGGAGGGCGCAGGCGGAGTCCCCCGAGTGGACGCCGGCGAGCTCGACCTGTTCCATGACGCCACCGAGCAGGACCTCTCCCTCTCGGTCGGCGAGCAGATCGACATCGAGCTCGATCGCGTCGGTCAGGAATCGATCGATCAGCAGCGGCAGACCAACGACGGCGACCTCGCGCGCCTCGGAGGCGGTGGTGGGGCGGCCACTCGCGGCGATCAGCCGACGGAAATACACCTCGAGCTCGTCGGCACTCTCGATGCGCTCCATCGCGCGGCCGCCGAGCACGTAGCTCGGGCGCACCATGACGGGGAACCCGACGTCATGCGAGACCGTGCGCGCCTCGGCGATGGTCCGCGCGATCGCCCACGCTGGTGCCCGCAACCCGAGCTTGGCGATGAGCTCGCCGAACCGCTCGCGGTCCTCGGCGCGGTCGATCGCGTCAGGTGGGGTGCCCAGGATCGGCACGCCCGCTTCGGCGAGCCCGACCGCGAGCTTGAGCGGAGTCTGTCCGCCAAGCTGGACGATCACGCCCCACGGCCGCTCCACGTCGCAGATCTCGAGGACGTCCTCGAGCGTCACCGGCTCGAAGTAGAGCCGGTCGGAGGTGTCGTAGTCGGTCGAGACCGTCTCCGGGTTGCAGTTCACCATGATCGATTCGAAGTCCGCCTCGCGAGCCGCGAACGCTGCGTGCACGCAGCAGTAATCGAACTCGATGCCCTGGCCGATCCGGTTGGGACCCCCTCCGAGGATCAGGACCTTGCGGCGAGTCGTCGGTGCGGCCTCGCACTCGTCCTCGTACGTCGAGTAGAGGTACGGAGTTGCGGACGCGAGCTCGGCTCCGCAGGTATCGACGCGCTTGTAGACGGGGCGCGTGCCGGAGGCATGCCGCGCGGTTCGCACCTCGAGCTCGGTGGCTCCGACCAGCGCAGCGATCCTCCGGTCGGAGAGGCCGGCGCGCTTGAGTGAGCGCAGCTCGTCACGAACGGTGTCGAGTCCCGTCATCGCGACCGCTGGCGCATAGAAGGCGAGGTCCCCGGCGCTGCTCGGTGCACCGAAAGCGCGTCCCGCGAGCTCGAGCTCCGCGATCGCGGCTGCGTGGATGTGGTGGAGGAACCACGGATCGATCCCGGTCAGCTGAGCGGCACGGGAGATCGTCAGGCCGAGCTGGAACGCGCGCCCGAGCTGGTACATGCGGTCGGCGTTCGGCTGGGCGAGGACCCGCTCGAGAGGCCCGAGCTCGTCGACCAGACCCGGCGGCAGATCAAACCCGGTACGTCCCACCTCGAGCGAGCGCATCACCTTGCCGAGTGCCTCCCGGAACGTCCGACCGATCGACATCGCTTCACCGACCGACTTCATCTGCGGCCCCAGGCCCGGGTGCGCGCCGGGGAACTTCTCGAAGGCGAACCTCGGCCACTTGACGACGACGTAGTCGATCGTGGGCTCGAACGACGCCGGGGTGACCCGGGTGATGTCGTTCTGCAGCTCGTCGAGCGTGTACCCGATCGCGAGCTTGGCCGCGACCTTCGCGATCGGGAAGCCCGTCGCCTTGGATGCCAGCGCGGAGCTGCGGGAGACCCGCGGGTTCATCTCGATCACGAGCAGGCGGCCGGTCGCTGGATCGACCGCGAACTGGACGTTCGACCCACCGGTGGTCACGCCGATCTCGCGCATGATCGCGAACGCCGCGTCGCGCATGCGCTGGTATTCCTTGTCCGTGAGCGTCATCGCAGGCGCCACGGTGATCGAGTCGCCCGTGTGAACGCCCATCGGGTCGATGTTCTCGATCGAACAGACGATGATGCAGTTGTCCGCTGCGTCGCGGACCACCTCGAGCTCGAACTCCTTCCAGCCGATCACCGATTCCTCGATCAACACCTGGTGCGTCGGGCTGAGCGCAAGTGCGACCGCGGTCAGCTCGTCGAGCTCGCGCGCATCCCGCGCGATGCCACCGCCCGAGCCCCCGAGGGTGAACGACGCGCGCAAGATCACCGGGAAGCCGAGCTCGGCGGAGCATGCCCGAGCTTCCGCCACCGACCCGACCTGTCGGGAGCGTGGACACGCCAGTCCGATCCGGGCCATCGCCTCCTTGAACGCGGCGCGGTCCTCGGCCATCACGATCGAGCGCGGCGAGACGCCCAGCAACTCGACCCCGTGGCGCTCGAGCACGCCAGCCTCGACCGCGGCCATCGCGAGGTTGAGGCCGGTCTGTCCGCCGAGCGTGGGGAGAATGGCCTGCGGCCGCTCCTTGACGAGGATCTGCTCGAGCATCGAGACGGTGAGCGGCTCGACGTACGTTGCATCTGCGATCTCGGGATCCGTCATGATCGTCGCAGGGTTGGAGTTAACGAGGACGACCCGCAGACCCTCATCGCGCAGCGCTTTGACGGCCTGCGTGCCGGCGTAATCGAACTCGCAGGCCTGACCGATGACGATCGGTCCCGACCCGATGATGAGGATCGACCGAAGGTCGGATCGACGCGGCACGCCCCCGCATGTACCGCAGAACGGGCGGACCGACGCGCTGTTGGCACGCGTCCATTCGCGCGGCGCGCACTTCGGCGCGGACAGCTTCGCGTGCAGCGTCACCAGCAACGCCACGTGTCAGATCCGCACAGTGGCGCAACGCGGAGTGAGGTAGCTCTCAGTTATATCTGATCAGTTCGACGCGCTGGTGTACTAGTGTCCGCGCCCCTGAACGGTCGGGCTGCTTCCGTCCACCAACACAACTCGCGCATGCCTCGCCTCCTCACCCGCGGACTCCAGGTCTTCCTCGACCTCCTCACGCTCTCGCTCGCGTACTGGGTCAGCTTCCTCTTCCGGTTCGAGCTCCAGTTGCCGGAGCACTGGGCGCATGTGGCGCTGCTCGATTGGCCATACGTCATCGCGCTCGAGTACAGCGTGCTCGTCGCCTTTGGCGTGCCGCGCTACTCGTGGCGTTACGTCAGCATGCGCGAGACGCTTCGCGTCGGCGTCGCGATCGCGACGTCGACGTCGGTGCTCGTCGTCCTGCGCTTCGCGCTCCACGACGTCGACAGCGCGCTGCAGTTCGCGGCCATGCCGCTCGGCGTGCTCGGCATGAACATGTTCCTCAGCTTTTGCGCGCTGGTCGGCATCCGTGCCAGCCGCCGCGTCTACGCCGAGAACATGGAGCGCAAGCTGCGCGCGAACGGGCGCGAGCGGGTCCGCGTGCTGCTGATCGGGGCCGGCCAGGCGGGCGTCATGGTCGCGCGCGAGCTCGCCTCTCGTCCCGATCTGGGTCTCCATCCTGTTGGTTTTCTCGACGACAACACGATGAAGGTCGGCGCACGCATCGGGGGGCTCTCGGTGCTCGGTACGACGATGCAGATCATCGAGATCGCCGAGCGCAAGCGCATCGATCGCGTGCTGATCACGATCGCGAATGCGTCGGGCGCGGAGATCCGGCGCATCACCATGGCGTGTCGCGAGGCGAACCTCGAGACGAAGATCATCCCTGGTATGTCCGAGATCGTCGGCGATCAGGTCAACCTGTCGAGAATCCGCGAGGTCGCGATCGAGGACTTGCTGGGCCGCGAGCCCGTCACCCTCGACGCAGCCGAGATCAATAGCTCGATCACGGGCGCGGTCGTGATGGTCACCGGGGCGGGCGGCAGCATCGGCAGCGAGCTGTGTCGCCAGGCGTGCCGGTTCGCACCGCGCAAGCTGATCCTCGTCGAGCGCTTCGAGAACGCGCTCTTCGAGATCCACCGCGAGCTCCTCGGCCTGCACCCCGACCTCACGATCGAGCCGTGGATCGCCGACGTCACCGACGCGCAGCGCATGGAGAACGTGTTTGCGGAGACGCGGCCCTCCGTCGTGTTCCACGCGGCCGCGCACAAGCACGTGCCGATGATGGAGCTCAACCCCGGCGAGGCCGTCAAGAACAACATCGGCGGCACCTACGTGGTCGCCTGCCTGGCGGATCGGTTCAAGGCCGAGCGCTTCGTCATGATCTCGACCGACAAGGCCGTCAATCCGACGTCGATCATGGGCGCGACGAAACGGGTCGCCGAGCTCTTCACGCAGGCCCTCTCGCACACCAGCGCGACGCGCTTCGTCACCGTGCGGTTCGGGAACGTCCTGGGCTCCAACGGCAGCGTGATCCCGATCTTCAAGCAGCAGATCGCGCGCGGCGGGCCTGTCACCGTGACCCACCCCGACATGCTGCGATACTTCATGACGATCCCCGAGGCCAGCCAGCTCGTCCTGCAGGCCGGAGCGATGGGGCACGGCGGTGAGATCTTCATCCTCGACATGGGCGAGCCCGTGCGCATCGTCGACCTCGCGCGCGACCTGATCCGGCTCTCGGGATTCCGGCCGGACGTCGACATCGCGATCGAGTTCGCGGGCGTCCGTCCCGGGGAGAAGCTGTTCGAGGAGCTCTCGACGGACGTCGAGCACGCCTCGAAGACCAAGCACCCGAAGATCTTCATCGGTCGCACGCCGGGCGGAACGCCCGATCTGGTCTCGGTGATCGAGAAGTTGCTCGCAGTCTGCAAGACCGGCGACCCGTCGCGTGCTCGCACCGAGCTCATCAAGCTGGTGCCCGAGTTCATCGGCGTAGGCGCGGTCGGCGCGGAGGCCGTCCTCGACGTTGGAGTTCCGGCGGCCCCGGAGCCCGTGACGCACCGACGCTCCGAGCCCCTGGTCGTACCCAGCACCGCTACGGTTGCGTGATGCCGCGCATCTATCTCTCCCCCCCCGAGCTCGTTGGCACCGAGATCGCTCTCGCGAGCGACGCCATCGCCTCCGGGTGGCTCGCGCCGCTGGGCGCGCATGTCGACGCATTCGAGGCCGAGGTCGCGCATCGTCTCGCGGTGCCTCACGCACTCGCGCTGTCGAGCGGCACCGCTGCACTCCACCTCGCGCTCGCGGCCATCGGGGTCGGTGCAGGTGACGAAGTCTGGACCTCGACCCTGACGTTTGCGGCGACCGCAAACGCGATCGCGTACACGGGCGCAACTCCGGTGTTCATCGACAGCGACCTCACGACCTGGAACATGGACGCGCAGCTGCTGAGCGACGCGTTGCGGCGTGCCGCGTCGGCGGGGACCCTCCCGAAGGCGGTCATCGTCGTCGATCTCTACGGTCAATGTGCAGATCTGGATCCCATCGTCGCCGCGTGTCGCGAGCACGGCGTCGTCGTCATCGAGGACGCGGCCGAGGCCCTCGGCGCCACGTATCGCGGTCGGGCGGCAGGCTCGGTCGGTGACCTGGCGATCCTGTCCTTCAACGGGAACAAGATCATCACTACGTCGGGCGGCGGGATGCTGGTCGGTCACCGCAAGGAGTGGATCGATCGCGCACGTCATCTAGCGACCCAGGCCCGCGAACCTGCCCGCCACTACGAGCATCGCGAGGTTGGATACAACTACCGGCTCAGCAACGTGCTCGCGGCGATCGGCCGCGCACAGCTCCGCGATCTGGAGCGCCGGGTCGCAGCGCGGCGCTCGATCAACACCCAGTATCGGCAGCAGCTCGGGGACCTCCCGGGCTGGACCTTCATGCCCGAGGCGAGCTTCGGCCAGTGCACCTTCTGGTTGTCATGCGCCACGATCGACGCGCAGTCGCCCGTCACCCGTGACGCCATCATCGATCATCTGGCCGAGCTCGGCATCGAGGCGCGGCCGGTCTGGAAGCCGATGCACCTACAGCCCGCCTTTCGTGATCGTCGCGTGATCGGCGGCACGGTCGCTGCGCGGTTGTTCGAGACCGGCCTCTGCCTGCCGAGTGGATCACAGATGCGAAGCGGTGATGTGGGAGAGGTCGGTGAGGCGATCCGTCAGCTGGCCTCACGAGCTTCGTCGTGAGCCACCCGTACCCCACAGCGCCCCCAGTAACATCGTAGATCGTAGAACGTCCGATAGACTCGATGGCTGGATCCGTGTTCAGGTTGCCAGGCTTGCTATCTTTACGCTGTCATGGGGGAACTGTGAAACAACGCCACGCTGCCGATACGAGAACGCTCGGCCTGATCGCCGTGATGCTCGTCGGGTGTCAGTCATCGTCGACGTCCACGAACGATCTCCCGGACGGCGACTCGTCCCCGAGCGTTCCCTCGACACCGCTCTCGGTCGGCCCTGCTCGCCAGATCGATGCGCCGGTCGGTCGCGAGCTCCATTTCAAGGCGAAGGACGGCGGCTTCACCGCAGCCTTCGAGACGCACTCGGCGTCGATCCGCGCGGGCGTCGCGAAGGTGACCCCCGTCGAGCCATCGCGCGCGGGCGGACGCCCACGCGTCGGCGAGGCGTTGACGATCGAGACCCTCGAGGTCCGCGCGGGCGGCAGCAAGTTCGACAGCAAGCCCGAGAGCTCGAGGATCAACCCGGCGGGCGATCTGTTGATCGATCTCGGGCGCGTCACCGAGGTCTGGAAGAACCGCGAGGATGGCCTGCGGCAGGAGTGGATCTTCGAGTCCGCGCCGACGTCCGATGACATCGTCGTCGAGGTTGGTGTCCGCGGTCAGGCGTACGTCGGGACGACCGCCCACGGTCTGCACTTCTCGGGTGCCAGCGGGCTCGGCTTCCGTTACAGCCACGCGATCTGGATCGACTCCGCGAGCAAGAGCTGGGAGATTCCGGCGACGTTCGAGAACGGGCGCATCCAGATGAAGGTGCCGCAGAGCGTCCTCGTCGCGACGACGTTTCCGGCGACCCTCGATCCCACGGTCAGCGCCGAGATCGGCGTCGATACGCCGGTTGCCGGATCGACGGGTGCGAATGCGACGGCGCCTGCGGTCGCCTTCGATGGCACCAACTACCTCGTGGTGTGGACTGATTTCCGCGGCGGCAACAACGCCGACATCTGGGGCGCACGCGTGAGCCAGGCAGGCGCCGTGCTCGATCCCGCCGCGATCCAGATCGCGACCCTCGCCGGCATCCAGCAGAACCCCACCGTCGCGTTCGACGGTACGCAGTTCGTCGTCGCGTGGGAGGACCTCGCGGGCTCGAACCTGCGCACCGCCATCGTGAGCTCCGCGGGTGCGGTCGTCCTGCTCCCGCTGGTCCCTGGAAGCGGTACCGGCCAGCGCCCGATGCTCGCCGGTGGTGCCGGCGGTGCGTTGCTGGTCTGGCAGGCGGGCGCGAACGTCCTCGCCTCCAGCTTCGCGGCCGGCGCCTTTGGCACGGCCTTCGCCGTCGCGCCGGGGAGCGCGCCGGCGGTCGCGGCGGCGGGCTCGACCTACCTGGTGACGTACACCGCGGCAGGGGCGACGAGCGACGATCTGCGCGGCCGGCTCGTCGCGAGCGGTGCCCCGAGTGGCGCCGAGTTCGACATCTCGGCGGCGCTCGGCGCCCAGCTCCACTCGACGGCGGCGTTCGACGGCACCAACTTCGTCGTTGCGTGGGCGAATAACTACGCCGGTCTCGACATCTACGGCACCCGCGTCAGCCCCGCGGGCGTCGTGCTCGATGTGCGGGCCGAGGGAGAGGCGATGGTGGGCGGCGTGCCGCTCGTCGTGGCCGAAGAGAACCAGGAGTCGCCCGCGCTCGCGTGCAGCGCGGCCGTCTGCCAGGTCAGCTGGCAGGATCGTCGGAACCTCCAGACGACCGGCTTCGACATCTATGGCCAGCGCCTCACCACCACCAGCGCCCTGACGCTCAGCGGTTCGGAGTTTGCGATCTCCAGCGCGAGTGGCAACCAGTTCGCGCCCCGCGTCGCCATGGCGAGCAGCGGCGACGCCTTCACGGTCTGGCAGGATCACCGCAGTGGTAACGCCGTCCTCATCGTCGGCGCCCGTTCGACCGCCGGCGGTTCGGTCCTCGATGCCAATGGCATCGTGCTGAGCCTCGGCACCAATCAGGAACAGGACCCCACGGTCGCTCGAGCCGGCTCGACCCTCGCCGTGGCGTGGAGTGACGGTCGCAACCCCGAAGGTGCCGACATCATGACGGTGCGGTACGACCTTGGCCTCGGCGCGGTTGACGCAAACGCTGTGGCCGTGTCGTCGGCGACAGGCGCGCAGATCCGACCGGCCGGCGCCGGCATGGGTACGAACTTCATCTTCGCGTGGAGCGACGCCCGCAGCAGCTCCACTGGCTTCGATATCTATGCTTCGCGCGTCGGACCGACCGGCGCGCCTCTCGATGCGAGCGGAATCCCCGTCGCGGTCGAGACGGGCCTCCAGCTGCTTCCCGAGATTGCGTCGAGTGGCAACGAGGCGCTCGTCGTCTGGCAGGATGGCCGCGGAGCGTCGTTCGACATCTACGGCTCCATCATCAGCAGCGCAGGCACCGCGAGCGCGCCCTTCGCGATCACCACCGCGGCGGGTGATGACCTCAACCCGTCGGTGACGTACAACGCCGGCGCGGGCGTCTACATCGTGGCGTGGATGGCGGGCGGCGGCACCAACATCTTCGCGTCGCGCGTCACCACGGCGGGTGCCGTGCAGAACGCGGGTGGCGTCCCGATCTCGAACGGCGGCATCGCGAGCATCCGCCCGCGCCTGGCATCGAGCGGCTCGACGACGCTCGCCGTCTGGGAGGACCGCAAGAACGGCAACTCCGACGTCTATGGTACGCGCCTGACGGCCGGCGATGCGCTCACCGTGCTCGACCCCAACGGCATCGCGATCACGATCGATCCTGCCAAGCAGATCACGCCGAGCGTGGCGAGCCTCGACAACAGCTTCCTCGTCGTCTGGGCCGATCCCCGCACCGGCGGTGTGGCTAACCACGACATCTTCGGCCAGCAGGTCGCATCGTCGGGTGCGCTCGTCGAAGGCAACTTCGTGATCTCGGCGGGGCCGGAGAACGAGACCAACCCGGACGTCATCGACATCTCGCCGAACGACGTGCTGGTCGCGTACCAGAAGCTGCAGCCCACGATCAGCGCCAATCGGATCATGCTGCGAAGCGTCCAGGCTTCGCAGGTGGCGGGCACCGTGTGCACGACGACCGAGCAGTGCTCCACCGGCTCCTGCGTCGACGGCTACTGTTGCGACCAGGCGTGTGGCGGCAACGACCCGACGGACTGCCAGGCGTGTTCGTTCTCGCGCACGCTGCAGCCCAACGGCACGTGTGCACCGATCGCCGCCGGGACCAGCTGCCGGTACTACGCCGACCTCACGTGTGACACGCCGGAGTACTGCGACGGGGCGACGCCCTCGTGTCCCCCGGACCTCGGCCGCAATGGTGGCTCCACCTGCGCGATCGAAGGCGGCGGCACCGGCACCTGTCCGGCCGATGCGGCTGCAGGTCCGCACGTCTGTCAGTGACCGGTCGCGCGGCGGCGTGAGATGCGCGTTGTCGTGATCGGCGGGTACGCGCCATCCTTGATCCTCTTCCGGGCGCCCCTGCTGCGAGCGATGGTGGCCCACGGCCACGAGGTGATCGCGATGGCTGCCGATGGCAGCCTGGCGATCTCCGCGGCGCTCGGCGCGCTCGGCGTGGAGTTCCGCGCCTTGCCGCTGCAGCGCGCCGGTTCGGATCCCCTCGCGGATCTCCGGACCATCGCGTTCCTGGTGCGCGAGTTGCGGGCGCTGCGGCCGGATGTCGTGTTCGCTTACACGATCAAGCCCGCGATCTACGGTTCGATCGCCGCACGGATCGCCGGCGTGCCGCGGCGCGTCGCGATGATCACGGGGCTCGGCTACGTGTTCCGCGGTACGCGGACCCGGCGTCGTCGCCTGGTGGGCGCGGTCGCGGGCGCGCTGTACAAGCGAGCGCTCCGCCAGTGCCACGCGATCGTGTTCCAGAACCCTGACGACCGCGCGGAGTTCGCGCGCCTCGGACTGTTCGCGCCAGGCGCGCGGGTCGAGATCGTGCGGGGCAGCGGCGTTGACCTCGAGCACTACGCCCGTGTGGATCTCCCCGCCGGCCCACCTACGTTCCTGTTCGTGGGGAGGCTGCTCCGCGACAAAGGCATCTTCGAGTTCGTCGAAGCGGCTCGGCAGGTCCGTGCCGTCCATCCAGCGACGCGGTTTCAGGTGCTCGGTTGGCTCGACCCGAACCCAGCGGCGGTGTCGCAGGCCGATGTGGACGGCTGGGTCCGCGAGGGCGTGATCGAGTACCTCGGGACGACCTCCGACGTGCGACCGTACCTCGCCGCCGCGCACGCCCTCGTGTTGCCGTCCTACCACGAGGGGACGCCACGCTCGGTGCTCGAGGCCATGAGCGTCGGTCGCGCCGTCGTCACCACGGACGCCCCGGGCTGCCGGGAGACGATCGTGGATGACGAGAGCGGGTTGCTGGTGCCCGTGAAGGATGCTGCGGCCCTGGCAGCGGCGATCCTCCGGCTGGTGGATGATCCGGCGTTGATCGGACGGTTGGCGACGGCCGCGCGGACCCGGGTCGAGGAGCTCTACGACGCTCGCCACGTGGCGGCGCAGATGCTCGAAATCATGGGTCTAACAAGGTCGAACGAACAGCGGCCAACCGGCGACTAACTGGGCTATAACGCCGCCGATTTCATGAACGTTGCCATCGTCACGGCCCGCGCGGGGTCGAAGTCCATCATCGACAAGAACATCCTGCCTCTCGAAGGGCAGCCGATGGTCCAGTACCCGATCAAGGCCGCGCAGGCCGCGAAGCGGATCGGGGAGGTCTGGGTGTCGACGGACGGTGAGGGCATCGCCGCCGCTTCGCGCGCGGCAGGCGCGAAGATCATCCCGCGCCCCGACGAGCTCGGTGGTGACGCGGTCAATCACGGCATCGTGATCAAGCACGCGGTCGAGTACGTGGATGCGCAGCTCGCGGGCGTCGAGAACATCGTGTTGCTGCTCGGCAACACGGTCTACATCGATGGCGAGATCATCGATCAGGCGCTCGGGATCCTCGACGAGCGACCGGACGTCGACTCGGTGATGACGGTCTGGGAGGCCGCCGACGACCATCCCTACCGTGCGCTCCAGATCAACACCGATGGCCTGGTCGAGACGTTCGGCGGACCGCGCCAGGTCTCGACCGAGCGGCAGAGCTATCCCAAGGCCTACTACTACGACCAAGGGGTGTGGGCGTTCCGCAAGCAGACCGTGCAGGTCCAGGACGGCCCCAACCCGTGGTGGTGGATGGGCAAGCGCGTCCACCCGATCGTTCGGCCCTGGGTGACGGGCCGCGATATCCATGGCCCGATCGACGTGTTCTTTTCCGAGCAGTGGGTCAAGCACCCGGACGTCGTGAAGAAGATCAACGAGGAGAATCACTGATGGCTGGTGTCATTGCCTGGTCCACGAGCTCGTTCGGCAAGGAGAGCGCGCGACCGCTCGAGCTGCTGACCGAAGCGGGTTACGAGATCCGCCCCAACCCGCACGGCCGCACGTTGACCGCCGACGAAGCCCGCACCCACCTCGACGGTGTCGTCGGCCTGGTTGCCGGTACCGAGAAGCTGAGTGGCGCGCTGCTGCAGCAGCTGCCGCAGCTCAAGTGCATCTCGCGCGTGGGCGTCGGCATGGACTCGGTCGATCTCGGCGCCGCCAAGGAGCTCGGGATCCACGTCGTCAACACCCCCGAAGCCCACGTCGACGCCGTCGCGGAGCTCACGCTCGCCGGCTTGCTCTCGCTGCTTCGCAAGGTCCCGCAGAGCGACGCCTCGATCCGCGGTGGCAAGTTCGAGAAGCCGATGGGCCGCCTGCTCCGGGGCAAGACGGTCGGCTTCATCGGCTATGGCCGGGTCGCCCGCGCGTTGACCCACCTGCTGGGGCCGTTCGAGTGCTCGATCCTGGCGTTCGACGTCGCCGCGGTGTCGACCCCAGGCGTTCGCTTGGTCGAGCTCGCCGAGGTGATGGCGCAGTCCGACATCGTGTCGCTCCACCTGCCGTACTCGAAGGGCGCCCACCACCTCGTCGGCGCCGCCCAGCTGCAGCTCATGAAGTCGGATGCGATCCTCGTCAACACCGCACGCGGCGGGCTGGTGGACGAGGAGGCGCTGCTCGGTCACCTCGAGGCGCACCCCAAGGCGGGCGCCTACCTGGACTGCTTCGAGAAGGAGCCCTACCAGGGCGCGCTCGCGAAGCTGCCGAACGTGGTCCTGACCTCGCACGTCGGATCGTACGCGCGTGAAGCCCGCGTGCGGATGGAGACCGAGGCCGTCGAGAACCTCCTCGGCGCCCTCGGATCGAAGGCGTAGATGGCTCGGCTGCTGGTCACCGGCGGTTCCGGGTTCCTCGGCAGCCATCTCGTCGAGGCGCTCGTCGATCATGGTCACACCGTGACCGTGTTCGATCGCGTGCGGTCGCCGCGGGTTCCCGAGACGCGCGCGGTCCGGTGGATGACCGGTGACCTCGGTGATGCGGCTGCGCTCGCGACGGCCGTCCAGGACCAGGACATGGTCTATCACCTCGCCGGGTTCGCCGACCTCAACGCGGCCAAGACCCGGCCTCTCGACACGGTGCAGACGAACATCGTCGGGACGATCAACCTGCTCGAAGCGATGCGGGCCGCAGGCGTCACGCGCTTTCTGTTCGCCTCCACGGCCTACGTGTACAGCCGCGAGGGTGGGTTCTATCGCTGTTCGAAGCAGGCCTGCGAGACCTACATCGAGGAGTACGCGCGGACGTTCGGCCTGAGGTACACGGTGATCCGCTACGGGAGCCTCTACGGTCCTGGCGCGGATGTCACCAATGGCGTCTACCGTTTGCTGCGCACCGCGATGGCCGAGGGGCGGATCACGTACAGCGGTGGCCCCGACGACATCCGCGAGTACATCCATGTCGAGGATGCGGCGCGGCTCTCGGTCGACGTGCTGGCGCCCGAGTACGAGGGACAGCACGTGATGCTGACCGGCGCCAGCCCGACCCGTGCGGCCGATCTCTTCAAGATGTTCCAGGAGATCCTGGGTCGTCGCCTCGAGATCGACTACCGCCACGGCGAGAGCCCGGGCTCGGGTCACTACGCGGTCACGCCCTACGCGTACACACCGCGGCCCGGCAAGAAGCTGGTGACCACGCACTACGTCGACATGGGGCAGGGCCTCCTGCGCATGATCGAGGACATCCACCGGGAGCTCGAACCATGATCCGCGGCATCGTCTTTGACTTCGACGGGGTGATTCTCGAGAGCGCGGACGTCAAGACCGACGCGTTCTGCGAGCTCTACGTCGACCACGGCCACGAAGTGGTGGCGGCGGTCCGCGCTCATCACCTGTCAAACCTCGGCATCTCGCGGTTCAAGAAGTTCGCGTGGATCGCGGAGCACGTCCTGCGGCAGCCGTTCTCCGAGCTCGACAGCGCCGCGCTCGGCGTACGGTTCGGTGATCTCGCTCTCGCGAAGGTCCTCGCGGCGCCGTTCGTGCCCGGCGCGCAGGCGGCGGTCGCCACGCTCGCCGCGAGCTATCCGCTGTTCGTCGCGTCGGGGACGCCCCACGAAGAGCTCGCGATGATCGTCGAGCACCGCGGCCTCGCGGTCCACTTCCGCGAGGTCCACGGCTCGCCCACGGAGAAGCACACGATCCTCGAGGATCTGATGGCACGGCACGGCTTCGCCCGCGACGAGGTCCTGTTCATCGGCGACGGGGCGAGCGACCACAAGGCCGCGACGGCGGCGGGCGTGCAGTTCCTCGCGCGCGAGACCCCGGCGCTCCGCGATGACTGGGCGAGGCTCGCCGTCCGGCGCGAACCCGATCTGTCGCGGCTACCCGAGATCGTCGCGTCATGGTGAAGAAGGTCCTGATCTTCCGACCGACCCTCGACGAGGGCGGCGCCGACCGCGTGACGATCACGTTGCTCCATCACCTCGATCGCTCGCAGTTCGCGCCGACGCTCGTGCTCGTCCGCAAGAGCGGCGTGCTGCTGCGAGAGGTGCCCGCCGATGTCGAGGTCATCGGGCTGGGCGCGCGCCGGCTGGCGATGTCCGCGCCCGCCCTCGCGCGGACGATCCGGAAGCTTCAGCCCGACATCATCTTCTCGACGTGCAGTGGCAGCAACTCGGTCGCGGTGCTCGCGCGGTTCCTCGCTCGCAGTCAGGCGCGCCTCGTGCTGTCCGAGCGCAACGCGCTCGTGCGCGACACGTTCAGCCGCTCACGTGTCGCGCTCGAGATCCCACTCAAGCGGTTCGCGTACCGCCACGCTGATCTGGTGACCGCGGTCTCCGATGGCGTCGCGCAGGATCTCGTGGATCGTCTCGGGCTCCCGCGCTCGCAGGTCTTCACGGTCTGGAATCCGGTGATCACCGCAGACTTCGAAGCGAAGGCCGCGGCCCCCGTCGAGCATCCCTGGTTCGATGGCACGCAGCCGGTGCTGCTGGCGTGCGGGCGGATGGTCCCCCAGAAGGACTACGCCACGATGTTCGACGCGTTCGTGCAGATCCGCGCGCAGCACCCGGTCCGGCTCGCGGTCCTCGGCGACGGCGCTCTCCGCGAGGCGCTCCAGGCGCGGGTCACGCAGCTCGGGCTCGCCGACCACGTCGCGTTCCTCGGCTTCGATCCGAACCCGATGAAGTACATGGCCAAGGCCTACGCGCTCGTGCAGTCCTCGCGCGCCGAGGGTTTGCCGGGCACCCTGATCCAGAGCATGGCTGTCGGCACGCCGGTGGTCGCGACGGACTGCGATTTCGGTCCACGTGAGGTCGTGTCGAGTGGCGTCGACGGCTGGCTGGTGCCCGTCGGCGACGCCGGTGCGCTCGCGGCGCGCGTCGGCGAGTTGCTGGCCGATCCGGCGCAGCGCGCCAGGTTCTCGGCGCGTGCC
>JALZOI010000481.1 GCA_030857245.1 Myxococcota bacterium | reverse complement strand
CCCGAACCCGAACCCGAACCCGAACCCGAACCCGAACCCGAACCCGAACCCGAGTTCTCGCTGATTCGACGACCGCTTTTTTTTTGAGCCGAAGCTCGGGCTCGCGATCCGGCCTTCTACCTTCTGCCTGGGCTCGGGCTCGATCGGAATGATCCGGGTTCTCGCGCTAAGTGACCAGCATTGCGGCTAGGCCACGGGCGACGAGGCCTTGCGGCCGGTCGTGAACCAGTAGACCAGCGCGCCGATGCCGAGCACGACGCCGACCGCGGCCGCCTCGAGGGGACGGTCCTTGATCTGGGCGTACGCGATCCACACCGAGAGCGCGATGAACACCAGCGGCGTCACGGGGTAGCCCGTCGTGCGGTACGCCGAGGTGAAGCCGCGCGCCCGCAAGATGAACACGGCCGCGACGGCGAGGCCGGCGAACACCGCGAGCGTGAAGCCCACGAACCGGATCAGCGCCTCGGGGTCGCCGACGAAGACGAACAGGCAGCCCAGCACACCCTGGGTGATCACGGCGGTCACCGGGACGCCGCGCGCGTTGTGGCGGGCGAGCTGGCGCGGCAGCGCGGCATCGCGCGCCATCGCGGCATAGACCCGAGGACCGGCCATCACCATCGCGCTGACCGCCGAGACCAGCGCGAGCGCGATGACGCTGGTGACGAGCTGGCCCGCGCGGTCGCCGAACAGCGCGCGCGCGGCGACGTCGCCGACCTCGAAGACGGGGCCCCCGCCCGCGCCCGCCGCGAGCTGCGGCGCCGGCACGGCGTACAGGAAGACGAGGTTGAGGAGGACGTAGAGCACCATCACCGAGCCGGTGCCGAGCAGCAGCGCGCGCGGGATCGTGCGTTCGGGCTGGCGGACCTCGCCGGCGATGTACGCGGCGGCGTTCCACCCCGAGTACGCGAAGCTGACGTACATCAGCGAGGTCGCGAAGGCCGTCGTGGTGACGTTGGAGAAGCCGCCCTCGCGGGTCGCGAAGTTCGACCAGTCGCCCTCGCCGAGGAACACGCCCCCGAGGATGAACAGCACGATCAGCAGGACCTTGGCCGCGGTGAACACGGCCTGGACCCAGCCCCCGATCTTGGCGTCGAACGAGTGCAGCGCCGCGACGGCGAGGATCAACGCCATCGCGACCGCCTGCGCGGGCCCGAACCGGATCGTGAAGTCGACGAAGCCGAGGTCGACCGCGGCGGACCACCAGGGAGCGCCGCTGATCGCGGGGACGAGCGCCCCGAGGTAGCGCGCGAAGGCGATCGCGGCGACCGCGATCGGCGCCGAGAACCCGGCGGTCAGCGAGACCCAGCCGCTCATGAAGCCGACCGCCGGGTGGTAGGCCTCGCGGAGATAGACGTACTCGCCGCCGGCCTTCGGCATCATCGAGCCGAGCTCGGCGTAGGTCGCCGCGCCGCACAGCGCGACCACGCCGCCGATCACCCACGCGAGCAGGATGGTCTTCGGATCGTGGAGGCTCGCGGCCTGGAAGCCGGTGCTCGTGAAGACCCCGGTCCCGATCATGTTCGCGACGACGATCGCCGCGGTGACGATCAGCCCGAGCTGCCGGACGGGGACGGTCACCGCGACCTACGCGGGGCCGCGAGCGGCGCGCATGTGACGATCGAGGAAGGCGAGCGCGTCGCGCCAGCAGCGGCGCGCCGCCGGATCCCACACCAGAGCGTGAAACGCATGGATGCCGCCGGGGTAATAGCGCGCCTCGACGGGGACTCCGAGGGCTGAGAGGGCCTTTTCGAGGCGGCGCGTATCGTCGAGCAGGGGATCGCGCGTGCCGACCGGCGTGAAGAAGGCGGGCAGCGGGCGTTCGAAGTGCGGCTCCGCGGGGAGCCCGGCGGCGTGCTCGACGATGCGCAGCGGGTCCGCGAGTGCGGTGCGCGGGCCCGGGACCCCCGAGTGACCGTGGAGGTACGCGGCCGACGCATCGCGCAGCATGCCGTCGATCCAGCGCGGCAGCCGGCGACGCTCGGAGAACCGCTCGGGCCGCGAGACCTCGAGCAGCGCGCAGAAGGGCAGCGCGGCCCGCGGGACGAGGCCGGTGTCGAACACGGCACGCGCCCACGGCTCCTCGCGCCGCTGACACGCGGTCAAGGTCAGCGCGGTGATCAGGTTGCCGCCCGCCGACTCCCCCGCGACGGCGACCCGATCGCGGTCGCCGCCGAGCTCGTCGATGTGCGCCGCGAGCCAGCGGTACGCCGCGCAGGTGTCCTCGATCGCCGCCGGGTACGGATGCTGCGGGGCGAGCCGGTAGCTGATGTTGACGACGAGGTACCCGAACCGCGCGAACACGAGGCCCATCAGCCAGTGCGTGTCCTTCGACAGCAGGTGGAACGCACCACCATGGACGTAGAACACGACCGGCCACGGCTTCGGCCGCGAGACCGGCCGGTAGATGTCGAGCTGGTGCCAGCGATGATCGTCGCCGTAGACGATGTCGTGGTCGACCTCGATGCCGTGGCGCTCGGGCAACGCCGCCGGATGCAGCTGGCCCAGCCTCGCGAGCGTCTCGAAGAACGTCGCCGCTGCCAGCGACCGCGCCCGGCGCCACAGCGTCGAGCGGTAGTGGCCCGGCCGGTCGGCATCGAGCGCGGGATCCGGGGACGACCGGGCGACGGCCTCGTGCAGGTCAGCGGCGGTGCGACTCAAGGGAGGGCTTGCAAGGTGACCTTGACGGTCCGCCGTTTTCGCGCGTTCTCGAGCACGACCTCGACCTCGTCGCCGACCTTCCGCGCATCGAGCGCCCGGAACAGGTCGCTCGACTTCGCGACGTCGACGTCGTCCAGCTTGACGATCACGTCGCCGAGCTGCCAGCCCATCGTCGTCTGCTTGGTGCCGGTGATGCCCGCGCGATCCGCCGCGCCGCCCGGGGTGACGCCGAGGATGACGACGCCCTTGATGCCCTGCTGCTGCGCGATCTGATCGGAGAGGATGTTGATTCCGAGCCCCGGCCGCGTCAGCTTGCCGTGCGAGATCAGCTGCGGGACGATGGCGTTGACGGTGTCGACCGGGACCGCGAACCCGATGCCGGCGTTCGCTCCCGACGGCGAGTAGATCGCGGTGTTGACGCCGATCAGCCGACCCGAGCTGTCGAGCAGCGGCCCTCCGGAGTTGCCCGGGTTGATCGACGCGTCGGTCTGGATGACGTCGAAGATCGAGCGGCCGCTCATCGCCTTGATCTCGCGGCCCAGGCCGGAGATCACGCCGGTGGTCAGCGTCTGATCGAGGCCGAACGGGTTGCCGATGGCGAGCACCTTCTGGCCGACGAGGAGGTCGGCGCTCTTGCCGACCGGCAGCGAGATCAGCTTCGCGGCCGGCGCATCGATGCGCAGCACCGCGATGTCCTTGTCGGGCGCGGTGCCGACGATCTTCGCGGGGTACGAGGTCCCATCGTTGAGCGTCACCGAGGCGGCGTTGCCCTGCGCGACGACGTGGAAGTTCGTGACCACGTGGCCGTTCTGATCCCAGACGAACCCCGAGCCGGTGCCCTGCGGGATGTCGGTCACGTTGAGGGTCATCCGGTCGCGGTGCTTCTCGAGGCTCGTGATGTGGACCACCGCCCGCGAGAACTTCTTGAAGACCTCGATCGTCGCCTTCTCGTCGGCCCCGAGCTTGTCATCGGGGCGCTGCGAGATGGGGCGCGGCTCGAACGGCACCGTCTGCTGGGGGAAGCGGCGCTGCTGGATGACCGTGAACACCAGTGCGCCTGCCACGATCAGCAGGAGCACCGCGAGCACCTTGGTCATGCCGGACTCTCGATAGGTGGCGTGCGGTTCTCGACTCACGGGGTAGAGCGATTGTGACATGGCCGAGCCTTTCCGGGACGTGCCCCGAAGAACCCGCGCACGCCCGGGGCGCATTCCCGGGCTACCGATCCGGAGGATTGGCCGCGAAGGCCAATCTCTGGGAACGAAGCCGCCCGCGGGGCTAGTCGCTGACGTAGCTCTGCATGTGGCCCGACAGGAAGTGCTCGGCCTCGAGGGCGGCCATGCAGCCGGTCCCGGCGGCGGTGATCGCCTGGCGCCACTTCTTGTCCTGGACGTCGCCGGCCGCGAACACGCCGGGAACGGAGGTCTGGGTCGTGCCGGGCGTCGTGACGACGTAGCCCTGATCGTCGGTCGCGAGCTGATTCTCGAGGAAGCTCGTGTTCGGCACGTGGCCGATCGCGAAGAACAGGCCGGCCGCCTCGATCTGGCGATCGACGTCGGTCTTCAGATCCCGGACGCTGACGACCTGGACGGTGCCGTCGCCCGCGACGTTGGTGACCCGGTGCGAGAGCAGCCACTCGATCTTCGGGTTGGCCTTCGCGCGCTGCTGCATGATCGCGGACGCCCGCAGCTCGTCGCGGCGGTGCACGAGGTAGACCTTCGAGGCGAACTTCGTGAGGAAGCCGGCCTCCTCCATCGCGGAGTCACCGCCGCCGACGACGAACAGCGGCCGGTTGCGGAACAGCGGCAGCGCGCCGTCACACACGGCGCAGGCCGACACGCCCTTCTGCCACAGCTCGCCGTCGCGGGTGCCCGGGACGTCATCGCGCTTGGCGGTGGCGCCGGTCGCGATGATCAGGGCCTTCGCCTCGCCTTCCTGCTCGTCGCTCGTGAACCGGAACGGGCGGCGCGACAGGTCGACCTTGGTGATCGTCTCGGTGAACACGCGGGTGCCGAAGCGCACCGACTGCGCCCGGAAGCGCTCGCACAGCTCGGGGCCCATGATGCCGTCGGGGAACCCCGGGAAGTTCTCGACGTCGGTCGTCGTCGTGAGCTGGCCGCCGGCGGCCACCCCGCCCGCCATGAAGCCTTCGAAGACCACCGGGTTCAGGTTGGCGCGGGCCGCGTAGATCGCGGCCGTGTGGGCGGCGGGGCCACTGCCGATGATGACGACGTTCTCGTTGAGCATGAGCGGACGTAAGGAGTAGCAAGCCGGCGGACGACGAACAACGACGCCAGGCGCTTGTCTCCGACACGGTCGGTGGTGGATCCTCGGACCGTCATGGAGCTTGCAAGCCTCGCGCAACTCGATCGCTCGCATCGACGTCACGACGAGGTCATGACGGAGCTCCTGGAGGCCGCCCGGCGCCTCGCCGCCGGCCGCGCCGATGACGGTGACCTCGCCCGCGTCCACGACGCCGTCGCGTACTTCGAGCGCGCCGTCACCCGGCACTTTCTCGACGAGGAAGGGTCCGTGTTCCCGCGGCTCTCGACGCGGCGGCCCGAGCTCGCCGCCGAGCTGGCCTCGCTGTCGTCGGAGCACCCCGCGCAGATCGAGATGCAAGCCGCGGTCGCCACGGCAGCGCGCCGGATCGATGGCGACGCGCGCCCGAGCGCCGGCAAGGCGCTGCTGGATGCCGCGACCCGGCTCGCCGAGGCCCACAGCTCCCACGTCGGCCGCGAGGACGCGATCTTCGTCCTCGCGCAGGAGGCCCTGACCGCCGAGGACGACGCTGACATCATGGCGGAGATGGGGACCCGCCGCGATCGCGACGCCGGCGACGTTGGTGGTGGTGGCGGTGGTGGCGGTCGTGGTGGCGGTGGTGGCGGCGGTGGTGGTGGTGGTGGCGGTGGTGGCGGTGGTGGTGGTGGTGGTGGCCGCCGGCGTCGTGACCAGGAGCAGGCGCAGACCGAGCTCCTGCTCGCCGAGCTCACCCCGCCGACCGACATGCCCGTGCTTGCGACACCGCCGGCACGCCCGGCGCCCGCGGCCCGCACGAACGGTGTCACGGCGAAGCCCGCGAAGGCCGCGGCTCCGGCGAAGGCCATGAAGGCCATGAAGGCCATGAAGGCCATGAAGGCCATGAAGGCTGCGGCGTCGACGCCGGCGCGGTCGACGACCGCGAAAACCGCGGCGAAGTCCGCGATGTCCGCGAAGCCCATGCGCGCCGCGAAGGCCGTCGCGAAGTCGGCGAAGCGCGCCGTCGCGAAGACCCTGAAGAAGGTCGCGAAGCTCGCGAAGCGACTCAAGCCGGCGGCGAAGCCCGCGCGAGCC
>JALZOI010000058.1 GCA_030857245.1 Myxococcota bacterium | reverse complement strand
CGCGCCAGGAGGGCGCGGCGGACGTCGACGAGGAGCTGCGCACCGGCCACTCCTGCCAGCTTCGCATGCCGTCGCCACGCGAGCCGCCCAGCGCGGCTGGCGCGGCTCGGCGGGACCTACGCGGTGCGCGCGCGCGTCACAGGCAGACTCCACAGCAGCCAGCCCAGCGTGTAGACGACCCCGATCGCCGCCAGCCACCACGTCGCGCGGGCCTCGCCGTACGCATCGGCGAGCACGCCTGCGATGATCGCGGAGGCACCGATCCCGAGGGTCGCGAGCCCGTAGTCGATCGCGAGCACGCGCCCGCGCAGGTGATCGGGGGTCGCGACCTGCAGCCCGTAGGTCGACATCGACCACTGCGCGCCGCCCCCGAGGTGCGCGATCACGACGAGCACCATCGCGAGCGCGAACCACGGCGTCAGCGGCAGCAGCGCGTAGACGCCGGCGTAGAGCAGCCCCGACGCTCCGCACAGCAGCACGATCACCCGCGCGGTCGGCGTGGCTCCCGCGAACCAGCGCGCGAGCATCGGCCCGAGCAGCGCGCCGAGTCCGCGCGCGGCGAACAGCAGGCCGGTGGCGATGGGGGTCCCGGGGAACCTACCGTGCGCGAACGCCGGCAGCAGCCCGACCGTGCCGTTGGCGGCACTGACCCCGACCTTCGCGACGATCAGCCGGCTGACCAGCGGATCCGCGCGGATGTAGCGCACCGCCTCGACGAACCCGCCGCCGCCGCGAACCGCCACGGCGGGCTGCTGCAGCGGGCGGCGGATCCCGCGGACGAGCCACGCCGAGACCCCGAACGACGCCGCGTTGATCACGAAGGCGACCTGGGCGCCGAACACCTCGGCGACCAGACCGCCGAGCCCCGCGCCGACGAGCAACATCGAGCCCCACGCCGCGCCCATCAACGACTGCGCGGTCGCGAGCTCGGCCTCGTTGACGAGGTTGGGCGTCGCGGCACTCGCCACGGGATCGTAGAAGCTGGCGCCGACCCCCAGCGCGATGATCGCCGCGACCGCGAGCGCGACGCTGCCCCACAGCGCCGCGAGGCACAGCAGCAGCGCGAGCGGCACGCGGACGAGATCCGCGATCATGAGCGTGCGCTTGCGATCGAAGCGATCGGCGACCGCGCCGGCGAAGGGCGACGCGAAGAATACCGGCAGCACCGCCGCCGCATAGATGAACGCCGCTGCGCCCGGCCGGCCGGTCAGCGCGGTCACGAGGTTCGCGACCGCGACGAACGAGAACCAGTCTCCGGCGAGGGAGATCAGGCTCGCGAGGAACAGCCGCCGGAAGTCACGGTTCTGGACGAGCAACGCGCGCGCCGACAGCACTTCGGCTCGACCTTAGACGATCGCGCGCACGAAGTACGCTCGGCCCCCGCGGTTCGTCGAGGGGCAGGCGCGGTCAGCGCAGGGACGCGCGCACGGCCGCGGAGCGCGCCTCGAGCTCGGCGGGCGTCTTGATGCCGTCGAGCTCCCAGCCCTTGCGCGAGTAGTAGCGCTTGACGCCCCGGCTCCCGCCGTCGAGCTCGAGGCAGAAGTCCATGGTGCCCTCGCTGCACCGCCGGGCCTTGGTGGTCACGGTCTCGCGCTCGCCGGTCTGCGGAAAGTGGGCGCGGAGCTCGTCGCCGTGGCGCTCGTAGCGAAAGATCTCGAGCGCGAGGCGCCACTGCGAAGCGGCCTGGAAGGCCCCGAGCGGCTCGTCGGTGATCGCCATGAAGATCTGCACGGTGTCGGTGTCCGTGGCGGGGATGTGATCGATCCAGATCCGGTCGAGCACGAGCTGCTCGGAGTCCGCGGGTGCGGGATCCGAGCTGCCGATCATCCGATAGCCGCCGTACCCCAGCGTCGAGATCACGGCCAGTGCCAGCAATGGTTGCTTCATGCGTCCCTCCTCCGCTGCGGACTCTAGCTCGATCGTCGGGCCCGCGCCCGCCGGGAGTCGCCGGTCGACTACACTGCAGCGTGCCCGCGCCACGTCGCGTGAAGACCGCCCTGCGCTGGCTGCTGACCGTCGTGATGGTCGGCGCCGGCGTGAACCACTTCGTGAACCCGGCGTCGTACGTCGAGATCATGCCGGCCGTGCTCCCCGCACCCCTCGCGCTCGTCTACATCTCGGGCGTCGCCGAGATCCTCGGCGGGCTCGGTCTGATCCTGCCGGCGACGCGCAAGCTCGCCGCGTGGGGGTTGATCGCGCTGCTGATCGCCGTGTTCCCCGCGAACGTCAACATGGCCGTCAACGAGCTCCCGCTCCGCGCCGATCCGATCCCGACCTGGCTCCTGTGGGCGCGACTTCCCCTGCAGCTCGTCGCGATCGCGTGGTGCTACTGGTTCACCCGGGAGGACTGAGCTCCCGGAGATTGGCCGCCAAGGCCGCCAAGGGACGCCAAGGATCCGAAGAGGAGCCGCCGGCTGCAACCAGCTGTTCGCGGCTACCCGCGGCGCAGGTGGCGACTCGACTAGCCGCAGCTATCTGCGCGCGGCTCCACGACGCGGAGTGGCATCGATCTTGATGAACCCGGCGCGTGCACCTTCGAACGCTCCTGCTCGCCTCGTCCTTCGTGCTGTCGGCCGCCTGTGGCGAGTCCTCCGAGGCGCCCGTCGGCGACGAGCCCGGAGCCCCGAGCAAGACCGATCACTCCGAGTTCCAGGTCACCGGCGCGAAGGCCTGGTACCTCGCGGGCAACGCCCTGACGCCCGGCGATGACCGGCTCGAGCTCGCGATCACCGGCCCGCGCACCACGACCGCGGTCGATCTGTGGCTCGACGGGCGGTTCGCGAAGCGCGCCACCCGCGTCGCGGGCAAGTTCGCCTTCTCGATCGATCTTCGCAGCGCTCCGATCGGCGCGCACCGCGTGCTGCTCGCCGAGGCCGGCGCCTCGACGGCATTCGCCGAGGTCCGCTTCCAGAAGAGCCACCCGCTGTACGTCGTGGTCTCGAACGACTGGGATGATCCCGACAACGCCGACGCGATGCTCGAGCGCCAGGAGCGCCTGCACGCGCGCCACCCCGATCTCCTGCTCACCCACTTCGTCGGCCCGTACACCTTCACCGATCCGTCGATGACCACCGCGCGCAAGCAGCGCCTCGTCGAGTGGGTCACTAACCTGCGCGACACCGAGGGCGACGAGATCGGGCTCCACGTTCACCCGTACTGCAACTTCGTCCGCACCGCCGGCGTCACCTGCCGGACGGCGCCGTCGTTCGCGTACGCCAATGGCGACACCACGGGCTACACCGTGATCCTCGCGTCGTACACCCAGCCCGAGCTCGAGAAGATCTTCGCGCGCGCCGCCACGCTCTTCGAGGAGAACGGGCTCGGCCGCCCCACGTCGTTCCGGGCCGGCGGCTGGACCGCAAGCGTCGAGGTGCTCAGCGCGCTCGCGACCGCGGGGCACGTCGTCGATACCAGCGCCTGCAACTGGGCACGCCTCGAGGAGTGGAAGCACCACGCCGGCGCGTCGCTGTACTCGTGGAACCAGGAGCAGTGGTCGTCGATCGACGAGACCAGCCAGCCGTACTACCCGTCGACCACCGACATCCAGGCGGACGCCGCGCCGCACCTGCCGATCCTCGAGGTCCCCGACAACGGCCTGCTCGTCGACTACGTGACGGGCGCGGAGATGATCGAGATGCTCGACAAGAACTGGCCCGGCCGCGGCGCGCTGCGCGAGCCCACGGTCTACTCGATCGGCTATCACCCGCCGAACTTCAGCGAGGCGTACTTCACCCGCATCGATCAGGCGCTCACGGAGATCGATCGCCACCTCGCCAGCGCCGGCACCGGCCCGATCGTCTATGCGCGGCTGTCCGACCTGACGCGCGTGTTTCCGCGCTGAGCCCTACGACGCCTCGCCGAGGCTGAAGTAGAACGTCGCGCCCCCGCCGACCTCGGCGTCGGCCCACACCCGGCCGTGGTGCCGGTGCACGATGCGCGCGACCGTGGCGAGCCCGATCCCGGTGCCCGGGAACTCGTCGGCGGGGTGCAGCCGGCGGAACACGCCGAACAGCTGATCCGCGTACGCCATGTCGAAGCCGGCGCCGTCGTCGCGGACGAAGAACGCGGTGCGGCCGTCGACCTCGAGCGCGCCGACCTCGATGTGCGCGACAGCTCGCTTCGCCGTGAACTTCCACGCGTTGTCGAGCAGGTTGTCGACCACGATCGCGAGCAGGTGAGGATCGCCGTGCGCGAGCAGCTGCTCGCCGATCGTGACCTCGACGCGCCGCTGCCGGTCGCCCTGCTGGAGGCCCGCGATCGACGCGCGCGCGATCGCGGTCAGATCCACGCGGCTGCGCACGATCTCGGCCTGCGTGATCCGCGCGAGGCCGAGGAGCTCGTCGATCAGCCTGGCCATCCGCTCGGCGGACTCCTGGACGCGCTGCAGGTAGAGCCGCGGCTGCGCGTCGAGCTTGGGCCCGGCGTCCTCGAGCACCGCCTGGCTGTACCCGAGGATGCCGCGCAGCGGCGAGCGGAGATCGTGCGCGATCGAGTACGCGAAGCTCTCGAGCTCGCGGTTGGCGTGCTCGAGAGCCTCCTTGGCGTCGCGGAGCTGCGCGTCGGCCCGCTTGCGGTCGGTGATGTCGTGCGAGATCCCCAGCAGGAAGCGCGGCGTGCCCGTCTCGTCGAGCAGCGGCACCTTCTTGGTGTGCAGCCACCGGGTGCCCGAGCGCGTGTGGATGGGCTCCTCGGGAATCTCGACGAGGATCTTGTCGCGCAGCGTCTCGCGATCCTTGGCGGTGAAGAACTCGGCCTCGCTCGCGGGAAACAGATCGGCGTCGGTCTTGCCGAGCAGGCCCTCGCGCGTGAGCCCGAGCAGCGCCTCGCCGGCGCGGTTGAACAGCACGAACGAGAGCCGGCTGGCGTCCTTGACGAACACCATGTCGGGGATGTTGTCGACGATCGCGTCGAGGAACAGCGACGACTCCACCGCGCGCGCCTCGGCGGTCCGCAGCCGTTCGCTGAGCTCGAGGGCGTGCTCCGCGGCCGTCCGTCGGCGCAGCTCGTCCTGCACGCGCGCGAACAGCCGGGCGTTGCCGATCGCGAGCGCGGCGTGGCCGGCGAGATCCTCGACGATCTCGCGATCGAGCGCGTCGAGCGGCGCGTGCTCGCCGCGGTGCCGGAGGATCGTCAGCACGCCGTGGACGTCACCGCCGGCACCCAGCGGCACGCTCAGGACCCCGCGCGCACCGACCGCCCCGAACAGCTCGAGCGCGGCCGGGCCGAGCTGCACGCGCGCGCTCTCGAGATCCAGCGCCGGCAGGAACACCGACCCCGTCGTCATGACCCGCGCCGAGAGCTGCGCCTCGGACATCGGATAGGGCCGGCGCGAGCGGACCAGCGTCGCGACGATCGCCGGGTCGGCGTCGTACGCGGCGACCGGGGTCATCGTGGTGCCGTCCTCGGAGCGCAGCGTGACGATGCAGGTGTCAGGGATGGCGTCTGCGACCTGGCGCGCGATCGTCTCGAGCAGGCGCGGGTAGTCGGCGGTGGTCTGCGAGAACGTCCGCACCACCGCGGAGACGAGGTGGAGACCACGTCGCGCCCGCTCGGCGTCGAGCCGGTCCGTGACCATCACGGGCGACTCTACCGCAGCGGGTCAGGGCGTGACGTCCGCGGCGGGCATCAGGTGCCGCGGCGTGGCGATCGGCGGGTCCTGCGTGTCGCCAGGAGCCTGCTGGCCGTCCCAGACGCGCCCGAACTGGGTCGTGAACGCCTCCAGCACGTGCGGGATCTTGATGAAGTAGATGTTCTCGAAGTTGTCGTTGAAGCCGGCGCGCGTCAGGTTCGCCGCGCCCGCGATCAGCCCGAAGGCCTTGCCCGTGCTCGTGCGGTACAGCAGATACTTGTTGTGGTGCAGCAGGTGGAGCGCGTGGTTGGTCTCGAAGTAGCGGATCTCGAAGCCGTCGCCGCCTGCCGTCTCGAGCCGCGCCACGTTGCCCGCCTCGAAGGCGTCGTTGGGCCCCGGCTGCGCGGGCGTGCCGGCGACCGGATCGACCCAGTAGAGGTCGTCGTCGGCCACCATCCGCAGCGTCAGCGTGCCGGCCTCGAGCTTGGTCGCGAGCTTCGCGACCAGCCCGGTGTGCCCGAAGCGGTGCGCCCCGAGATCGATCGCGGCCGCCTCGTCGATCGCGCCGAACAGGTAGCGCTCGGCGCGCTTGGCGTCGTCGCGGTTCGGGATGAAGAACGCCTTGATGTCGGTCTCCTCGGGCGCGGTGATCGCGCCGCGGCACGCGTTGAGCGCCGTCTTGTACGGGGTGCGCCCGGCTGACGCGGTCGCGCTGAGCTGCGCGTCCATCAAGCAGCCGTGCGCCTGCGCGAAGTAGCTGTCGCGGGCGACGTCGATGAAGTGCCAGTTCTCGTGGTGCGTGACGACACCCGACGACATGTTGCCGCTCGAGAACGTCAGCTTCATGTGGTCGGCGTCAGCGTCGGCAGGGCCCGCCGCCTTCGGGTTGATCAGGACGACCTTGTTGTGTGCGTACCCGATGCCGCCGGCGTTGCCGCGGAGCAGGATCGTGGCGCCGCACTGCTCGATGCGCTCGGCCTGGGCCGATCGCTTGTCCATGACGAACGTGACCTGCGCGCCGCGCATCGCCGCCGCGCACAGCTTGTCGGCGACGGCGGCGTTCGAGAACGAGAGGTACGCGAGGAAGATCTCGTCGCCCGCGCCCAGCGGCTCGAGCCATTCGAGGAGCTTGTGCTGCGGGCTCGTGGGCCGCGCGGCCGATGCGGTCACGTCGTCGTACGTGCAGAACACGTTCTTCGGCTTCGCGGTCAGCGTCTTCGACCCATCGACCGTCTGCAGCGGCGTCGCGTACGGGTAGTCCGCGCACAGCGGGTTGGTGAACAGCACGTCGTAGCTCTGGTAGCGCAGCGGGACCGCGGCCTCGTCGGCCTTGCCGTCGGCAGGGTGCCAGCCGTCATCATCGAGCACCTCGTCGGCGGCACACCCCACAAACGTGGGCACGACCGCGAGGACGGCGGCACACCTCGCGAGCGTGGGGAGGACCGAGAGGACAGCAGTCAGGGCGAGGCGGCGCATCGGTTGTCCGGTGAGCACACCGGGTGCCAGGACGAGGCGACGCGAACCCCGCGGGATCACAGCGAACGCGAGCGTCCGGCCGTCCGGCGGCGGGTCCAGTCGCCGGCTGCGTCGCGAGCCTTCGCGCGCGGCGCGAGCATGCGTTTCGGGTCAGCGACTCAGCGACTCACGGTCGCGACGAGCCCGAGCGCTCCACCGAGGGCGGTGGTCAGCACCGGGTTCGATTGCGACGCTCAACCCGAGTCGCAGCCGTGGAAGTAGTAGAACGCGAAGCCCGCGGCCGCGCCGAGCAAGGCTCCGGCGACCGGCAGCAAGCGGCGGGGGCGCAGGCGGGGAACGTCGCCCTCGGGTGATGCGGCGGCTTCGGGCACCCGATCAGGCTAGCACTACGATGCCTGGCAGCCCTGGATCTCGCCGGTGGCGTTGCGCACGGCGGTGTCGAGGCACGCCTTCGCGGCCTTCTCGACGAGGGCGCGCGTCGGCAGCCGGCAGCTGCCGTCCTTGCCGGTCTGGCTGATCCACTTGATGAGCGAGGTCCGCCACGCCCACAGCCGCGCGCCGCTCGGCGTGCCGAACGCGCTCGGGTTCGAGAAGTCGTCGTTCCAGTTGAAGAACGAGCCGCTCCAGTTCGAGTCGGCCTTGAGCTTCACGAGATCGGCGGGCGCGTCCTTCATGATCTCCTCGAAGCGGATCGCGGAGGCCTGCATGCAGAGGCGGCCGGCATCCGTGCCCTCGGAGAAGCTGTACGTGGGGTTATGGCCACCGGTCCACTTCTGCCAGAACTCGGTGCCGCCGAGGTTGAAGCCGTTGCCGGTCGGGTAGTCGTACGCCATCGGCGCGGGCGTGCCGGCCGGGAACGTGATGATCGGCTTCGTGATGTCGCGGGCCTCGGCGTACGGGTCGGCCACGCAGCGCGACGCGACGGCCGCCGCGAGCTGCGAGAAGGCGGCGCGACCGACGTAGGCGACCTCGTCGACCTCGTCGAGCGAATCGAAGCGGTCGTCGTCAGCCGTGCCGAACAGGCCGTCGGCCCCGTCGCGGTAGGCGGCGAGCTCGCGCGCGGCGCGGGTGTGGACGCCGGCCGTCTGCAGCGCGGCGGCCGAGGTGCCCTCGTTGAGCAGCTCGAGGATCTTGGTGCCCTCGCACTCCGTCAGCTGCGTGCCGTCGGCCTTGCCGTCACCGCGGGCTTCGTCGATGCCGTCGGGGGAGCCATCGTCATCGGTGACGCAGGCGCCGAGCGAGGCGAGGGACGCGAGGGACGCGAGGGCGAGCGTGGCGAGGGGAGTCTGGCGCATCGTCCACGTGACCGAGCAAGCGCCACGCCACGCGATGTATGCGGGATCATGGAGGTGGTGCGCGGCGGGTCGAGTTGCCGGCGCGGCGGGTGACCGGCCAATGGAGCCGGCGCCTGGAGCCAGCGCTCCCCGAAGCCAGCTACACTGACGCCTCGTGCGCCTCGCCCTGGTCTCGCTGCTACTGCTCGGCTGCGGGCGCCTGGGGTTTGCGCCGGTCGACGACGGCGCCATGGATGGCGCGACCGACGCCCCGCCGGGCTCGTATGCCGCGCTCGTGCTCGCCGCTGGACCGCACGCGTACTACCGGCTCGGCGAGCTGACGGGGGTGATCGCGAGCGATGCGAGCGGCAACGGCTTCGATGGCGCCTACTACACCGATGGGGGCACGCTCGTGCTGGGCGCGCCGGGAGCGATCGTGAGCGATCCGCACGCCGCGGTCCAGCTCACGGGCGGCGGCGGCCTCGACGGCACGACCGCCGGCGTCCGCTTCGATCCCGCCGCCGCGTGCTGGGCGACCGACTTCACGATCGAGGGCTGGGTGAAGCCCGAACGTCCGCCGGGCGGGTGGAACGCCGGCTTCGTGATCTGGGAGGAGTACCTGGTGTCCGGATTTCGGACAGGTTGGGGCGCCGACCTGATCCCCTTGTTCTGGACTGGCGAGAGCGGCGGGCCGGCGGTGAACGATGACGTGCACGCGACCACGCCGCTCGCCGAGGCCGCGTGGAATCACCTGGTGTTCACCCGCCGTGGCTCCACCGTGGCGATCTACGTGAACGGCGAGCTCTCCGCGACGGGCGTGGTCGACTACCTCCCGCCGCCGAGCGGCGTCGTCAACGCCCTGGGCTCCGATCAGGGTGTGCCCTCGAGCGCCGCCTTCGACGAGGTCGCGTTCTACGCGTACCCGCTCACGGCCGAGCGCGTCGCCGCGCACCACGCCGCCGGCCGCCGGCCGTAGCTAGAACAGCTCGCCCTGCGCGGGGTTGCCGAGGGGCGCGATGCAGCGCGCATCATCGTGCGCGACGTCCTCGAACCAGCGCGAGATCGCGACCGCACGCCACGCGACCTCGACGGGCGCGCCGCCGTCGAGCCACGCCTCGTCGACCGCCGCGGGGAGCTCCTCGGTGTACGCCGCGAGCGCCGCCGGTGCGGGCACGGTCACCAGCGCGAACGCCGCGACCCCATCGTCGCGATGCGTGGCGACGAGCCCCGCGAACAGCCGAGCGCCGTGGAGCCACCACGCCTGCACCTTGTTGCCGCGCTTGTGCTTCGCATACACGCCATCGGCGTGGATCACGCAGCGCCGTGCGCGCTTGAGGACCGGGGTCGTGGCGATCGCGGCGAGCGGGGCGGTGTGGATCGGTGGCGGCCGGACGCCGCCATGACCCTGCCACGGCGCGAGCAGGCCCCAGCGCAGCGCGCGCGGTGCGGGATCCCCTGCGACCGTCACCGCCGCCGGCTGGCCCGGCGCGATGTTGAACCGGCGCTCGAACGCGCCGACCGCGAGCCCGGTGAACCGCGCGATCATGGGCACCCACCTGGTGTAGCGCCAGTACGTCGGCCCGGCCCGCCTCCGGAGACGACCGCCGCGGATTGGGGCAGACTGCACCGCCGTGTCGCGCGAGGCGCCCCCTGATCTGTCGCGCCCCACCGCGCACGCGCTGCTCCACGGCATCGTGCTGCTGTGGGGATGCACGGCGATCCTCGGCCGCGTGATCTCGATCGAGGCGATCCCGCTCGTCTGGTACCGGCTGCTGATCGTCGTCGCGGTGCTCGCGGTCATCGTCCCGGTGCGCGGCCTCGCGATCCGGATCCCGGCGCGGGCGGCGCTGCGCTACGGCGTGGTCGGCGCGATCATCGGCCTGCACTGGCTCTGCTTCTACGGCGCGATCAAGCAGGCGGGCGTCTCGACGGCGGTGCTGATGCTCTCGACGATCACGTTCTTCACCGCGCTCGTCGAGCCGATCGCGTACCGGCGCCGGCTCTCGATCAGCGAGGTCGTGATCGGCGGGATCGTCGTCGCCGGCGTCGCGCTGTTGATCCGCGTGGAGCTCCGCGCCGACCTCCTCGGCATCGCGCTCGGCCTCGGGTCCGCGCTGTTCGCGGCGGTGTTCGGCGTCCTCAATGGCGTGCTCGCGAGGCGCGAGCCACCCGAGCGCCTGATGCTGTACGAGCTCACGGCGGCCGCGCTGGTCGTCACGCTGTGCTTCGCGATCGTGCCCTCCCAGTTCGTGGCGCCGTGGGCGCTGTCGGGCGCGGATCTGGGCTGGCTCGCGGTGCTCGCGGTGCTGTGCACGGTGATCCCGCAGATCTGGATCATCCACGTGCTGCGGACGCTGTCGCCGTTCACGGTCTCGGTCAGCGTCAACCTCGAGCCCATCTACGCCCTGATCCTCGTCGCGATCCTGTTCCCCGGCGAGGAGGCGCTCAGCACGCGATTCTACGTCGGTGCCGCGGTGCTGTTCGCGGTGGTGATCCTCAACGGCGTGCGTCGATCCCGGGCGGTGCCGCCACCCTCCCTTCCATGAGGCAGCGGCCGCCACCACGCTTGCCTCCGGCGCCCCGCGAGGTACGGCAGGGCGACGCCGAGATCCACGCGTTCGCCACCTCGAAGTACCAGGCGAGCTTCCCGATGTTCGCCAGGGGCGACGGCAACGGCGATGCCGCGTGTCCTCTCGTCCCGCCGGCGAGCACCATCCGCCCACCCCGCCGCGCCGCCGCGCGAGCTCGCGCGCGCGCTCGGCCTGATTCCGCTGCGCTGACGACGTGGAGCTCACGGCGCGGGCGGCTCGATCTTCACCAGCTCGTCGACGCGGCCCGTCGGTAGCTGGATCTTGACGATGCCGACCTCCGGCGCGATCCACACCGCACCGGGTTTATTGTGCGGGTCGGTCACGGTGATCTTCCACGCGCGGAACGTGCCGGCCGGCACCTTGAGCGGCTTCCGCGCGCCGACCTTGTAGGTCGTGCGGATGAAGCCCGGCACCGTGCCGGTCGCGCCCTGCTTCAACGGGAAGGCGAGCGCGCGGGCTGGTGCCGGTGGGCTGCCACCGAGGTCCGCGATCGTCTCGCCGACGATGTAGATGCCGTCATCGGCGATCCCGAACCCGGCCTTGGTGAAGTAGTTGATCGTGTCCTCGTGCGGCACGAACTGCAGCAGCGGCCCGACGCGGCGGAGCGTCGTCGTCCACGTGTCCTCGAACGCGGCGCTCGTGTACGTGAGCTTCGTGCCGACGGCCGGAAAGCTGACCGCGGCCTGGCTCTTCGCGGTGGCGGGCGGCGGACCCGGCGCGCGAGGCGTGTCGGCGCGCGCGCTCGCGGTGATCAGGCCGACGAGCACGAGGGAGGTCGCGAGGTGGCGGCGCATGGCGGCAACCTACGCCGCGGCCGGCCCGGATCACACCGGATTCGATCCCGACCACGGCCCGCCATCGCCGTCACCCGCCGCCGTCCAGGTCGCGCGCACACGCTGCCGATGCTGCGCTCGTGCGCGCCGGTTGCTCGCGCGCGAAATGCTTCGTACGGCCTCGTACGTCGCGTGCAACGCAGGTGAGCGCCGGCGACGTGATCACGTGAGGTGATCGAAATTGCCAGCTTCCGAATTGGTGCTCCCGATCGGGCCGCTCTAGCGGGCAACCCGATCAAGCCGAACAAGGTCACGTTCGCGAGCGGCGGTGGCGAGGTGCGGCTCGAGCCCGACCTCGCGGCGGCCGACGGCGTCCAGACCACGCTGCCGCCGTTCTCGGGCCTCGACCCGTTCTTCGGGACGTCGGCGGCGGCGCCGCACGTCGCCGGCATCGCGGGCCTCATCAAGGGCGCGATCCCGGGGGCGTCGTCGCTCCAGATCCGCAACGCGCTCAAGAGCGGCACGCTCGACATCGACACGGTCCAGCTCCGCGTCCAGCTCGTCAACCATGGCGGCGCGAAGGCGACCGCGGTCACCGCCTCGCTGACCTCGCCGTCGCCGGACGTCCAGATCACGCAGCCGACGGCCACGTACCCGACGGTGTTCCCGGGTGCCACCGCCACGAACCCGACCCCGTTCGCGTTCGTGGTAGCCCCGACGACGCCGTGGGGCGCGCGGCTGCCGTTCCGGTTGACGATCAACTACACGGGCAAGGGCACGCACCCGACCGTGCTGAGCTTCGAGTTCCAGACCGGCCGACCCGCCGAGGTGTTCACGACGACGGCCTACACCGGACCGGCGGTCGCGATCCCCGATGGTGATCTCGGCGGCATCGACATCCCGTTCGCGGTGGCGGCGACCGGCCCGATCGCCGCGCTGCGCTTCCGCATCGATGGCACGACGTGCAGCGCCGACGCGGATGCCACCACGGTCGGCGTCGATCACACGTGGGTCGGCGATCTCGCGTTCCGGCTGACGTCACCGGTCGGCACGACGGTGACGCGGTTCGACGCGCCCGGCGGGCCGAACAACAGCGGGAACAACTTCTGCCAGACCGTGCTCGACGACACGGCGAGCAGGTCGATCCAGGAGATCACGGTCGTTGAGGCGCCGTACACCGGGACGTTCCGCCCGGCGAGCCTGTTTTCCGCGTTCTCGGGTCAGGACGCGGCGGGCACGTGGAACCTGCACGTCGAGGACGGCACGCCGCTCGACACCGGCAGCGTGCGCGCGTTCTCGGTCGAGACGAGCGGCTTCACCTGCGCGCCGTGAGCGCGGGATCGCTGCGAACCCGGGAGGCTCGTCGCGATGCGGGTCGGCCGCGCGAGCACGTGACCGACACGTGCACGACGCGCCTTGACCGACCAGCCACGAGGCTAGTCGTCCGTGAGGCGGGCCGGCACGCCCGGCAGCTCGTCCGCCGGGTCGGCCGCGCCGGTGCGGCTGAACGCCGCCGGGCTCGCGAGGTAGCGAGCGTGCCGCGCGACGAAGTCGACGCTGATGTCCAGCTGGATGCAGGCGGCGTCGTGGCGCGCCCACCGGCGCGTCGGCCGGGCGGGGGCGCGCTCGTGGCGAGCGCTCGGGTGGTCGGCGATGGCGATCGGATGTTCGGCGGTCATGGCGGTCGAAAATGATCGTCCGATCGGCCGTCGCGAGCGCGCAAGTTTCGGTCGTGATCTGTAATGGTCGGGACCCATGAAGCCGATGTCCAGGCGCGTCATCGCCGACCTCGAGGAGCTCGCCGCCCTCACCTCCAACGAGCGTGGCGCGCAGCGGGTCGCGTGGGGCCCGGTGTGGCGCACGACGCGCGAGTGGTTCACGAAGAAGGTCCGCAGCGAGCTCGGCATCGAGCCGCAGCTCGACGGCGCGGCGAACCTGTGGGCGACGCTGCCCGGGCGGTCCCGGCGCAGCCTCGTGCTCGGCAGCCACCTCGACTCGGTGCCCGGCGGGGGGTGGCTCGACGGCTGCCTCGGCGTGCTCGCCGGCCTCGAGGTGCTGCGGCAGCAGCGCGAGCGCGGGACGCCGCCGCTGACGCTGCACCTCGTCGACTGGGCGGATGAAGAAGGCGCCCGGTTCGGCCGCAGCCTCACCGGCTCGGCCGCGTCGGCGGGGACGCTCGATGCCACGCGCGAGCTGGCGCACCTCGTCGACCGCCAGGGCGTCACGCTGCCCGCCGCGCTCGCCGAGAACGGGATCTCGCTCGCGAGCATGGGCACCGCCCGCGCGTACTTCGACACGCTCGATGCCGCCGCGTACCTCGAGCTCCACATCGAGCAGGGCCCCGTGCTCGAGGCGATGAAGAAGCCGGTCGGCGTCGTGCTCGGGACGATGGGCGTCGAGCGCCACCACCTGAAGTTCATCGGCCAGGCCGCGCACTCGGGTGCCGCGCCGATCCACCTCCGCAAGGACGCGTTCCTCGCAGCGGCCGAGTTCGCGCTGGCGTGCCGCGAGATCAGCGTCGCGTTTTCGGGCAAGACCCCGCGCTCGCGCGTGGTGGCGACGTGCGGCGTGGTCAAGGTCGAGCCCAACTTCGTCACCGCCGTGCCGGGCTCGACCGAGATCTCGATCGATCTACGCGCCCTCGATGCGACGGTGCTGAAGAAGATGCTCGTCGATGCGAAGCGGGCGTCCCTGCGAGCGGCCCGCAAGCACCTCGTCGAGGTCACGTGGAGCCCGCTGCTCCACATCACGCCGCGCCTGTTCGACGACACGCTCATGAAGCTCGTGCGGGCGTCGGTCAAGGACGTGACCGGCAGCGCGCCCGAGCTGCCGTCGGGGCCGCTCCACGATGCGGCCGAGATGGCGGCCGTGGTGCCGACCGCGATGGTGTTCGCGCAGAGCAGCCCGGGGATCTCGCACACCCGGCTCGAGGACACGCCCCGCCCGGCGCTCGATCAATCGATCCGCGCGTTCGTGCTCACCGTCGAGCGCACGCTCGCGCACTACGCCGCGATCGGGGGCACCACGGCGCCGGCGAAGCCGACGCGGCGAGCGGCAGCGCGCGCTCAGGTATAGGCGCGCGTCGTCACGGTGCTGCGATCCGCGATCAGGATGCGATTCGGCTGCGGCTGCGCGATCACGAGCCCGCGCTGCGGCGGCGCGTCGGCGCGCTGCAGGTACGTGATCCGCTCGCCGACCTGGTAGCGCTCCTTCGGCGAGAAGGCGCGCGCGCTCGCGAGGGCGGCGTCGGGCGCATTCCAGGCGTCGAACCACAGGTGCTGCGCCGGGAAGCCGGTGATGATCGTGTCGAGCCGGTCGATGAACAGCCACAGGAACTTGTGGCTCGCGGCCTCGATCGTCGCGAGTGGATCGGCCGCGGTCGGCACGTCGTGCGCCGCGAGCAGCTGGACGACCTCGTCATCGACGCCACCGCGCGTGCCCTCGATGACGGCGCGGTGGTTGCGCTCTGCCTTCTCGACGTCGAGCGCGAGCAGGTCCCGGCTGACGCCGGTGATCGCATCCATGAAGCTCCAGCCCTCGACGTCGCCGTCCGTGCCGCCCGCGCCGCCACAGTACGGCAGCAGCCCGAACAGCTCGCGCGCGTTCGCCGCGGCGATGGCGGTCTCGCCCTCGCTCGAGAGGTACACGATCGGGCGCTCGTACTTGCCCGCGGTGAACTCCATGAACATGCCGCCCGCGACATCGCCGGCGACCGGCTTGAGGTCATCGCCGAACGCCTTCAGCGTCCCGGTCTTCTTCGGCGGTGACACCGCCTCCCCGCGCGACTCGACCGCCCAGTTGATCTGGGCGGTGGTCGCCTTGCGCAGCCCGAAGCGGTTCTCGGAGGGGAGCTTGCGATGCTTCACGGCCAGCAGCTTGGTGAGCAGAGCTTTCTCGGCAGCTATCACGCTGCCAGCGTAACCGAGTGGCGGCGTGACGGCGCGCCGTGTGGGTGGCAACGTGGTGCCACGCACCAATCCACCGCCACGCGGCTCGTGGGCCCCCCGTGGTGCCAAGGGGCTTTCTGCCCCGGCCGCGGAGGAAGCTGCTAGGGTCCGCGCCATGTGGCGCTCGCTGTGCTGCCTCGCGGTCGTCGGCTGCGGCTTCGCGCCGGCCGGCGTGGACGCGGTCGTCGCGCCGGCGGATGCGCTGACGGATGCGCCGCCCGATGCGGAGATCTGCGGGCGACGGGGTGGCGCGCGCGGCGCGAGCCGGCGCGAGGTCACGATCGACGGGCTCCGCCGGACGTACCTCGTGTACCTGCCGGCGAGCGCGAGCGCGACCACGCCGCTCCCGCTCGTGTTCGTGCACCACGGCTACACGATGTCGGGGCAGGCGATGTTCGACATCACCGACTACGCGACGCTCGCCGACACCGAGCACATCGCCCTGGTCTTTCCCGACGGCCAAGGCGGCCCGAACACGAACGCCGCGCCGTGGAACGTCGGCACCGAGCTGTGCCCGAGCAGCCTCGGGCCGCCGCCCAGTGCGACCGGCGACGACTTCGCGATGCTCGACGCCATCCAGGCCGACCTCTCCGAGGATCAGTGCCTGGATCGCGAGCACGTGTTCGTGACCGGGTTCTCGATGGGCGGCTACTTCGCGCACCACGCGGGCTGCATGCGCGAGGACATCGCCGGCATCGCGCCGCACTCCGGCGGCACCCACCCGCTCGACACCTGCGCCTCGACCACGAAGCCGGTGATCATCTTCCACGGCCTCGCCGACACCCTGATCCCCGCCGGCTGCAACGACCCCGCTGCGCCCGCGGTGCAGAACGTCGTCCCCGCCGCAACCGCGTGGGCGCAGCGCAACGGGTGCGCGCTGACCTCGCGGAGGATCGACGTCGCCGGCGGCACGTGTCGCGTCTACGACGACTGTCCGGCTGGCGGACAGGTCGCGCTCTGCACCTTCACCGGCATGGGCCACTGCTGGGCCGGCGGCAAGGCGGGGTCCGGCCTGTTCGCGTGCCCCTTGTTCGCGAAGGCCACCGCGCTCGAGTGGGCATTCTTCAAGGAATACGCCTGGTAGGCCCGAGCGCTGTCGCGCCGTCCGCTCAGAGCGGGCAGGACGCGGCGTCATCGACGACGCAATGGACGCGGGGGAGATAGCACTCCATGCCGTCGGCCGACGAGATGAACCGCGGCTCGGTCTTGATGGTGCCGTTCAAGCAGAAGTCCGGCGACAGCGGCGCGACCTGCGGGCACGCCCACGAGTCGTTCGTCACGCAGTGCACCGAGGGGATCCGGCACTCCATGCCATCCGCTCGTGGAGGGCGTCCCCTCCGGCGGCCGTGGCATATCAACGAGTTGATGCACTCGAAGTTGCGTTAGTGGAGGGCGTCCCCCCCGCTTGGGTCGACGGCGGAGGAATCCGAGGCCCCTCGGAACGCCAGGTTGCGCCCCGCGAGCGGACCGACTAGGGTGCGCCCGCCTTGCCGTTTTCGTCTGCACATCCAAGCCTCCAGAGCGCGCTGACCCGTCGCGAGTACTCCGTTCCCACCGCCGTCCAGGCGGCCATCATGGCCGAGGATGCGAAGGACCGAGATCTGCTCGTGTCCGCGCAGACCGGCTCGGGCAAGACCGTCGCGTTCGGCCTCGCCCTCGCCGGCCCGCTCCTCGGTGACAAGCCGAAGTTCGAGCGCGCCGGCGCGCCGCTCGCGCTCGTCGTCACGCCGACCCGCGAGCTCGCGCAGCAGGTCTACCGCGAGCTGATGTGGCTCTACGCCGATACCGGCGCGCGCATCACCACGTGCGTCGGCGGCTTCGATCCGCGGCGCGAAGGCTACGCGCTCCAGCAGGGCGCGCACATCGTCGTCGGCACGCCGGGCCGGCTCTGCGATCACCTCGAGCGCGGCACGCTCGTGCTCTCGAAGCTCCAGGCGATCGTCCTCGACGAGGCCGACGAGATGCTCGACATGGGCTTCCGCGAGGACCTCGAGCGGCTCCTCGGCGCGTCGCCCGAGACCCGGCGCACGCTGCTGTTCTCGGCCACGATCCCGAAGGACATCGCGACGATCGCGAAGAAGTTCCAGAAGGCCGCGCTCCGGGTCCAGACGCAGAGCGAGGCCGTCGCCCACGTCGACATCGAGTACCACGCGATCCCGATCGTGCCGCGCGAGCGCGATCTCGCCGTCGTCAACCTGCTCCGCTACCACGAGGCCGGCGGCGCCCTCGTGTTCTGCAACACGCGCGATGCCGTCACGCACCTCGCCGCCAACCTCAACGAGCGCGGGTTCTCGGTCGCCGCGCTCTCGGGCGAGCTCAGCCAGCGCGAGCGCAACACCGCGATGCAGGCGCTCCGCGATGGCCGCGCCCGGGTCTGCGTCGCGACCGACGTCGCCGCCCGCGGCCTCGACCTGCCGGATCTCGGCCTCGTGATCCACGCGGACCTGCCGCAGAACAAGCAGACGATGGTGCACCGCAGCGGCCGCACCGGGCGCGCGGGCAAGCGCGGCGTCGCGATCCTGCTGGTCCCCGAGCATGCGCGGCGCTACGTCGAGCGCACCCTCCAGTCGGCCCACATCGAGGCGCAGTGGATGAAGGCGCCGACCGCCGAGCAGATCTACGAGCGCGACCAGGGCGAGCTGATCCGCCAGGTCGGCTCGCTGACCGAGGATCTCGCCGAGGAGGATCGCGTCGTCGCGCGCACGCTGCTCGCCGAGCGCACCCCCGAGGAGCTCGCGGCGATGCTGGTCCGCCAGCTCCGCCAGTCGCGCCCGGCCCCCGAGATCTTGACCGATCCGACGGCGATGCGGCGGGGCCGTCCCGAGCCGCATCGCGGCAGCAGTGCGAGCGGCCCGAGCAGCTTCGGCGACGGCAAGGGTCGCCAGATCTTCACCGACGTGCGCGTGCCGCAGCGCTCGAAGCACGACCGCGCACGCGCGGACGAGGCGCCGCGTGACGATCGCCGACCGCCGCCGGTGCAGGACGATCGCCGCCCCGCGCACGACGATCGGCGCGCCAACCCGGCGCAGGATTTCGCCAGCAAGGCGCAGGGCGAGCACACGCACCGCGCCCCGGTCGTGCCGCCGGCCCAGCTCGTCGGCGTGCCCGGCGCCGAGCGCCCGCCGATCATCACCGCGGCTCACGCCGCCGCATCGTCATCGTCATCGTCGTCGTCACCATCGCGCTCGTCGAGCTGCTGCTCGAGCTTGGCGACTGCCTCTTCCTCGGTCTCGAGCGGCTTGACCGTTCGCCCCTCTTCGATCGCCTTCTGGCGCGCCTTTTCGGCCGCCTGGCGGGCCTGGGCGACCTTCTGCAGCAGCGCCGGCTTCGGCGCCATCAGCAGCGTCATCGTCCGCTGCTCCATGATCGGACGCACCTCGACGTTGGCGACCTCCTCGCACTGCTGGACGATCCAGTCGAGCTGCTCGTGGGCCTTCTCGGGGTGGGTGATCTCGCGGCCGCGGAAGCGGACCGTGAACTTCACCTTGTGGCCGGCTTCCATGAACCGGCGGGCGGCGCGGGTCTTGAAGTCGAGATCATGGTCGTCCGTCTTCGGACGGAGCTTGATCTCCTTGATGT
>JALZOI010000480.1 GCA_030857245.1 Myxococcota bacterium | reverse complement strand
GCTCCGGACTGCCGCGCCCCCGAGCCGCTCGGGGCCTTGGCTCCGGACTGCCGCGCCCCCGAGCCGCTCGGGGCCTTGGCTCCGGACCGGCCGGTGCCACCCACCTGTGTGTCGAGGCTGGGGCGTCGCACTCCCGCGTAGTTAGCGCTTCGTAGCACCGATGCGCGGGCGGTGCGTCCATAGCTCCATGGCCCGCCGCCCCGCCGCTCTCCTCGCCACGATGCTCTGCCTGCTCGCCCCGCTCGCGAGCGCCCAGCCGCTGCAGCTGGTCAAGCCCGTCAAGCCGCCGCGGCCGGATCCCGGCGCGCAGTTCCATCGCATGGTCCAGCGCGTCGCCAACATGGTCGAGGACGACCGCGCGACGCGCACCGTGAAAGGCCACGGGCTCCAGCTCCTCAACGTCCTGTGGGAGGACACCGGTCGCTGGGAGGGCAGCTCGGTCGGTCCGAACATCAGCGACGTCACGATCGAGGTGGAAGGCTGGCGCAAGGGCAAGGCGCACCGCACCTACCTGATGCCCGTGATGCGCCACGACAACTTCTCCGACAAGACCGCCGACGTGAAGCTCGACCGCATCCTGATCCCGGTTGGCAATCACCGCGGCAGCAAGCTCGAGCTCGTGTCGCTCAAGGAGCTGCTCGCGAGCCCGGGCCCGTACCTGAGCGCCGCGGACCACGGCAAGATCCGGGGCGGCACCCTGCTCGCGAAGCGGGACTCGCACGCGCTGGTCAGCGCGCAGCACGCGTTCCTGCCGGTCCCGAAGGAGGGCCAGGCGACGTTCTGGCCGGTGATCTTCAACTACCAGTCGACGAAGCGGAACCCCGCCGTCTTGACGATCCTCGTGACCCGCCAGGGCACGAGCATGACGATCATCGACAACGCCCGCGACACGGTCGGCAGCGACGGGTCGTGGGGCCAGCGGCTGTACTTCAACAAGCAGGGCGAGAAGGCGCCGCTGATCGCGGAGCGCCTCGCCGACGTCAAGGCGTCGGGGACGACCGCCAATGGCGAGGACGCCCAGGACCTCGGATCGGACTCGAACGTGCTGATGCTGATCCAGGTGCCGCTGAAGTACCGCGAGCCGCCGCGCCGGGCGGCCGGCTACGGCTACGGCTCGGGCGCTGGCGGCTCCGCCGAGATCGCGAACACGCCGGCGGCCGCGCCGTCGAAGATGGCGCCGTCATCGCCCGCCGACGCTTCGCGCGGCCGCTCGGACGTCGACGTCGCGGTGCTTGGCCACGGCGCGACCGAGGGCCCGTACACCGAGCTCGACGGCCTGACCATCACGCGCGACCCGCGGTTCCCCGTCCGCGTGACGCTGCAGTTCTACCAGGCGACGTCGAATGGCGTGGTCTCGAGCGCGGACGTCAAGGCGATGGCCGCGCAGATCAAGAAGGTCTACGGCAAGGGCGATTACGTCGGCTCGCTGGTCGTGCCGACCGGCCTCGACCGCCAGCGCCCGACCAACTGGGACGGCGTGACCACCGCTCCCGCGGTGAGCTGGCTCGACTTCCCTGGCATCGTCGAGCGGCTCGCGAAGCTTGGTGTTCCCGCGGCCCCGACGCAGACCATCGGCATCAAGTGAGCTAGCGTCGGCGGCATGAGCCCGACCCCGTGTAGCTCCTGCGGCAAGGCGCTCGCCACCGCCGACATCCTCTACACCGAGGATGCGCGCGTCAGCTGTCTCGCGTGCTCGGCGAAGCGCGAGATCGAGCGCGACGAGCGGGGGGCCGCGCGCAACATCAAGCTCGCGTCGTTCACGTGTCTCGCGGCCGCGCTGTTCGGGTTCGCCGCGTTCTACATCGGCTTCGGCCTGTTCTTCTGGACGAGCGCGGTGATCTCCGTGGCCTCGGGCGTCTACGCGGCGCAGGCATTCGTGGTGGGCGAGGATCGCTTCACCGCGCACCTCGCACCGTCCGAGAAGCTGGTGACCATGATCTGCACCGGTCTCGGCCTCGCGATCTGCGCGTTCGAGACGCTGCTCATGCTCGGGATCATCAACCCGCGCATCCTGTGGTGAGCACCGCGCTCACCCCGTGAGCTTCGGCCCGAGGTAGTACGTCCAGGCGAGGCACGCGGCGACCGCGAGGAGGACCGCGGTCACCGCGATCAGCGCGGCCTTCGCACCGGTCGAGCGCGCCGTCCACCACGCGTGCGCGCGCTGGAAGGCGGCGCGCAGCGGCGGTTCGGTGCGGTCCATCAGGTGCGAGAGCTTCGTCGAGATGCCGGCGAGCAGCGCGAGCCCGAACACGACGCCGAGCAGCCCCGGGCCCGGCAGGACCATGAAGACGATCCCCACGCCGATCAACGCGACGCCGGCGGTCGCGCGCACGACGGTGAGCCAGCGCGGCTGCTCCTTCATCCGCTTGCGGTGGTTGGCGAACCGCTCGCCCGGCGCGTCGCGCTTGAACAGGCGCCACTCGTGCTTCAGCCCCGCGATGGCAGCCATGCTCCGGGCCGTAGCGAGGACCATGCCGATCGCCGAGCCGACCCTGCGTGCGGAGGCAGGCGCAAGTGGCTGAGATCCTTTCGTCGATGGCGCTGCTAGCGAGGCCGACCTGCCCGCGCGAGCACGCCTCGTCCGGGCTGCGCGCACCGCTGAGAAAACGTCCGAGCCGGAGCGCCCGGCCGCTTACGTGCGACGCTTGCCGGCGGCCTTCGCGGGCCGCTTCGCCGGCTTCGCCTTCGCGGCGGGCTTCCCCTTCGCCTTCGCGGCCGGCTTCGCCTTCCCCTTCGCCTTCGCCTTCGCGGCGGGCTTCGCCTTCGCCTTCGCTTTCGCAGCCGGCTTCGCCCTGGCGGCGAGCTTCGGCTTCGTCGTTGCCTTCGCAGCCGGCTTCGGCTTCGCGGCCGCCGCCTTCGCCTTCCCCGCGCTCTTGCCCTTCGGCGGCTCGGGATGGATCTGCACGAGCTCACACGGCAGGTTCGCCGCGCGCAGCGTCGCCATCACCTCCGCGGGCTCGATGTCATCCTGCACCGCGAGGTACGCGCGACCCGGGCGATCGTCGCGGGGCTCGAACGCGCCTTCGCAGACGATCGGCGCCTTCTGCAGATCCTTCTGGCCGGCCGCGCACGCGTTGTAGAGCGCCTTGAACGCGGTGTTGCCGCCATCCGTGAGGTCGTGCGGGAGGTAGTCGATGATCATCGCGTAGCGCCCGCCATCCTCGTCGATCCGCGTGTCGATCTTCGACCACGCGACGCCATTGGCATCCCACGTCGGCAGGCCGTCCGCGACGGGCGTCACGATGACGATGTCGCCCCACGTCGGCTTCGCATGCAGGAAGGGGACGTTGACGAGGCGCACGCGGCGGCTGCCCTTGGCACCATTCGGGGCGGGACCGAGGTCCTGCGCCCACGGCGTCTCGGGATCCTCACCGCGGTTGACGAGACAGACCTTGATTAGTTTCGGCGGGCGCTTGGCCATGGAGCCTCGATGCTAACGCACTGGGTCGAGCGCGGTGGCGAGCTGGGCCGGAAGCTTTCGGGCGGCGAAGTCGGCCGCCGCGCGGATCGCACTCGCGATCGCGGTGGCGTCGCTGCGGCCGTGCGCGATCACCGCCGTCCCGGCGACCCCGGCGAGCAGCGCGCCGCCGATCTCGGTGTAGTCGAGGCGGCGGGCGACCCCGCGCAGGGCCGGGGCGACGAGCGCGGAGCCGAGCCGTGCGAGCGACGTGCGCTCGAGCTCCTGGCGGACCAGGCCGAACAGGCCCTCCGCGATCCCCTCGCAGGTCTTGAGCACGACGTTGCCGGTGAACCCGTCCGTCGCGACGACGTCGATCAGGCCGGCGAACAGGTCGCTACCCTCGACGGGGCCGACGTACGTGAAGCCCGCGACCGGGGCCGCCGCGAGCAGCAGCGCGTGCGCCTCGCGGGTCAGCGGGGTGCCCTTGCCGACCTCGCTGCCGTTCGACAGCAAGCCGAGCCGGGGCCGCGCGCGGCCGTGGACCACGCGGTCGTAGACCGCCCCGAGCACCGCGAACTGCGCGAGCATCGAGGCCTTCGGCTCCGTGTTGGCGCCGGCGTCACACAGCACGAGCGGGCCCGACGGCGTCGGCAGCACGGTCACGATCGCGGGCCGCTCGACGCCGGGGATCCGCCCGAGCACGAAGACGGCGCACGCGAGCATCGCGCCGCTGTTGCCGGCGGAGATCACCGCATCGGCGTGACCGGCAGCGACGCGCGCCACCGCGACGCGCATCGACGAGTCCGGCTTGCTCCGGAACGCCTGCGCGGGATGGTCGTGCATCGTGACCACCTCCGACGCATGCACGACGGAGATGGCGTCGGCCGCGGTGCGACCGAGACGTGCGAGCTCGGCTTCGAGGCGCGAGGCGTCGCCGACGAGCTCGACCTCGAGCCCCTCGACTTCACCTGGTTTGCGCGTCCGCGGATCGCGGTTCGCACGCACGGCATCGAGCGCACCAGCCACTTCCGGGGCGGGTGCGCGATCGCTTCCCATCGCATCGACGACGACTCGCATCGTCGTCCGTTCTCAGCGACGACCTGCCGTTACTCTTCCGCGGTCTTCTTCGCGACGACCGTCTCGCCGCGATACTGCCCGCAACTCATGCAGACGCGGTGGGGAATGCGCGGTGCACCGCAGCCAGGACAGGCCTGGACATGGGGTGCGTTCTCGCCGGACTTCTTCATCCAGGCGGAGCGCTGTTGAGCAGTACGAGCAGGGCCGCGACGTCGTTTTTGCAGTGCCATTGTGAAACTCCGAGCGGCCTTGTGTGCCAGTTCACGAGGGTAATTTCAAGCCCTTGAGTGCCGCGAGACGCGGATCGATCGGCGCCTCGCAGCTGCAGGTACCTGAATTCCGGTCGATGCCACACTGTGGGCACAGTCCCTTGCAGTCCTCGCGACACAAAGGCGCGTACGGAATGGCGAGTACGAACTGCTCGCGGAACAGCGGCTCGAGGTCGACGACCTCGCCATCGAACGGGAACACGTCGAGATCTTCGGCGCCGACCTCGGCACCTTCGTCGTCATCGTCGTCGGCGTCGTCGGCCGGCATCTCGGAGATCGGCATGAACGTGACGCGGAGTTGCTCGTCCAGCACGAGCTTCACCGGCTCGACGCAGCGCGAGCACGCGACCATGAGGTGGCCCTTGAACGTGCCATTCGCGAACGCGTGCGCGCCGTCCACGTAGAGCTCGAGGTCCGCCGTGCCCTGCCCCGCCTCGGGATCGACCTCGGGTGCACCGAGCGCGTCACGCATCGGCAGCCCTCGCAGCCACTCGCTCACGAGCTCGGCGGACACCTCGAACGTGCGGTGCCCGGGGAGCAACCGGGCGAGCACCTGATACGGACCTAGCTTGGGGGCCATGGAAGACGGCCGGCAATATAGGAGTGTGCTCTGCCCTGTCAAGGCGCAGGGTTTCGCGCAGCTGGACGGCGTGCCGCGGCGCAGACGCCAGCACGCGAGGCGGTGACGGCGGCGCACCGGTGCACCCGCGCCTCGACCGCGGGCTTCAGAAACTCTCCGGAGCCCGGCCTGCCGCGCGTGGCTTTCGATAGAGTCCGCGCCATGCGCCAGCCCATCGATCCCTGGGTGTTCATCCTGATCCCGCTCGTCATCATGGGCCTCGGGCTGCTGATCGCGTCGAGCCGGCGCGGCAGCGTCGGGGGCACGAAGATCGGATCCCGTCAGCTCGACGTCCACAATCCCGCCGACCCGGACGCGGTGTTCGGGCGGCTCAAGGCGCTCGGCGGCAAGTACCGGATCGATGACGCCAATCCGCAGCTCCGCATGCTGGTGTTCTCGTCGTCGCCCACGTTCGCGACGTGGGGCTTTCTGTACCCGGTGAACGTCGTCGCCGAGGGCACCGGGACGCGCATCGAGATCGGGATCGCGTCGCGGTTCATCCAGTTCGGGCCGCTCGTCGGCAGCGCACACAAGCAGATGGTGAAGGCGGTCGAAGAGCTGCTCGGCGTCCCGGTCGCGCGCGTCGCCTGATCGACCCGCCCAGCTCCGCCCGAGGATGGGCGATCAGCCGCGCGGCCGTGG
>JALZOI010000057.1 GCA_030857245.1 Myxococcota bacterium | reverse complement strand
GAGCAGGGCCGCAACGTCGCGGCCGCGTCGTCGATCGGCCTCGCGTGCGGCCAGCAGCTCGGGCACTTCCGGATCGAGCGGCCGCTCGGCGCCGGCGGCATGGGCGAGGTCTACCTCGCGACGGATCTCGCGCTCGATCGCCCGGTCGCGATCAAGGTGCTGCCCGACGCGCTCGCGAAGGATCCGAAGCGCCGCGAGCGGATGGTCCGCGAGGCCCGCGCGCAGGCGCGGGTCGCGCACCCGAACGTCGGCCACATCTACTACGTCGGCGAGGAGGCCGGCCGCCTGTTCTTCGCGATGGAGTACGTCTCGGGCGAGACGCTCGCGGATCGGATCGCGAAGGGACCGATGTCCGTCGACGATGCACTCTCCGTGATCCGCGCGGCCGCGATGGGGCTCCGCGAGGCGCAGCGCAGCGGCTTCACGCATCGCGACGTCAAGCCCTCGAACCTCATGCTCGACAGCCACGGGACGCTCAAGGTCCTCGACTTCGGGCTCGCGGCCCAAGCCCCCGAGCGGCTCGGGGGCGCGGCAGGCGGGACGATGTCAGGCCCGGTCGCCCAGACCTCGCTCGCCGGGACCCCGCTCTACATGGCGCCCGAGCAGGCCCGCGGCGAGGCTGTCGACTTCCGCGCCGACATCTACGCGCTCGGCGCCACGCTCTATCACCTGGTCTCCGGCAAGCCGCCGTTCGTCGCCGATAGCGTCGACGAGCTGCTCTCGATGCACGCGACCGCGGTGCGGCCGACGGTGCCTCGCCGCGGCGTGGCGCGCACGCAGTTCGGCGCCGTCGATGCGCTCTGCACGAAGATGCTGGCGGCCCGCCCCGACGACCGGTTCGCGAGCTACGACGAGCTGCTCCGCGCGATCGAGCTCGCCTCGATGGCGCACACCCGCCCGGGCGGGTTCTGGGCGCGGAGCATCGCGACCGCGATCGACTTCGGCTTCGTGATGCTCGTCGTCTCGATCGTGGCGTCGCTCGCGCAGCTGGTCGGGATGCCGGCGCTCGAGACCACCGCGATCGGGTTCGTCGCCCTGTTCGGCTACCAGGTGCTCACCGTCGCACGCTGGGGCCAGACGCTCGGCAAGGCGATCTTCGAGCTCGAGGTCGTGGACCTCGAGACCTCGCACCGGCCCGGCCTGGCGCGGGCGACCCGGCGGTCGCTCGCGATGCTCGGGGTCCCGTCCCTCGCCATGGTCGCCGCCGAGACCTTCGGGTACCTCGCGCTCGAGCTCGCGACCCAGATCGCGCTCGGCGTCATGGGCTTCGCGATCCTGCTCGGCGCCGTCAATCTGATGTACTCGTCGGCGCGGACCTCCGGGAAGCGCGCGTTCTGGGATCGCTCGGCTCACACGATGGTGCGCTACCGGACGACCCGCACCGCGGCTCGCTGACCTCGCTGCTGAGTTCGCTGCTACCATGGCGGGGATGAGGTTGGCGTGGGTCGTCCTCGCGGTGCTCGTGGCCGCATGCGGACCGCCTCCGGGGCCCGGTCCGCGTAGGTATCAGCTGCCGGACGAGCGCGTCGTGCCGGAGCCCGCCGGCCTCGGCATCCTCGACGATCGCCGCATCGACCTCAAGTACGACGGTGGGCAGCTCGAGCTCGAGCTGTACCGCCGCGGCTCGCGGATCACGCAGGTGGTGCGCAACCGCTACGCGGTGCCCGTGACGGTGCGGTGGACGATCTCCGTGCTCGACAACGTTCAGCCGGTCGGCGCAGCGGAGGGCATCGCGCTCGTTCCCGCCGCCGCGACGCCGCTCGGCCTCGGCGCCACCATCGTGCTCGCCGAGCTCGAGCAGCTCGACCCCACGGCGGCGTACTCGCGCGAGCTGTCGATCAACGGAAGGTTCGGAGATCCCAGCGCGACGCCGGCACCGTACGCGTATCGCCTCCCCTACCCCACCGGCCTCACGTTCGCCGTGCTCCAGGGCTTCCACGGTGGGTTCTCGCACCGCGGCTCGAACGAGTACGCGGTCGACTTCGATTGCCCGGTCGCCACCCCGGTGCTCGCCGCGCGCGAGGGCACGGTCGTGGCGTCCAACGCCGCCGCGCAGGGCGCCGGCACCACCCCCGAGTTCCTCGAGTACCGCCGCACGAACTTCGTGCTCGTGGCGCACGACGACGGCACGCTCGGGGAGTACATGCACCTCGCGCCGAGCAGCATCGAGGTCCGGGCCGGCCAGCGCGTCGAGCGCGGGCAGCGGCTCGCGCTGTCGGGCAACACCGGCTTCTCGTCGACGCCCCACCTCCACTTCCAGGTCATGACCGCGGCCGAGGATGGCTCCGCGAGTCGGTCCTTTCCGTTCACGATCGCCGTCGCCCCCGACCGCATCGAGGAGCCGGTGCAGGCGCGCAGATACTCGGCGTGGGAGTGACGCGCGCCGAGGCGTGGGGGTAGGATGACCGGGTGATGTGTCCGGTGTGTCGGAACCGACCGGCCGCGATCGGGGTGCTCTGCGAGGAGTGTCGCGACGAGCTGTCGAGCCCGATCAAGATCATGCCGGAGCAGCTCCAGCTGCACGGCGGTCGCCCGACGCAGGCCGCGCTGATCGACCTGTGGGGCCGCCCGCACCTGCTCGATCCGCGCACGATCATCGGTCGCCAGGTCGATGGCGCCGGCCTCGCGATCCTCGAGCCGTCGGTGTCGCGCCACCACGCGCACGTCACCCTCGACGACGGGCTCTGGACCGTGCGCGACCTCGGCTCGGCCAACGGCTCGTACTGCGACGACAAGCTGATCGATGGCCCCGTGGTGATCAAGGACCGCGACCGCGTCCGGTTCGGCCACATCGCGTTCTACTTCGTCGGTGACGTCTCGCAGCTCCCGCCGCCCCGGCTCGGCCGCACCGCCACGGTCACGATCCGGCCGCCCGACGTGCTCGCGACCCTCGCGCCGTCAGCGGTAGGGATCGCGGACATCGACGATGAAGAAGAGCACACCAACGTCGGGTTGCCGACGATGTCGTTCGGCATGCACGAGCCGACCGGCGGTGGCGGCGGCCTCGTCGAGGTCGATGGCAAGCAGGTGCAGCTGACGACCACGCAGTTCGAGCTGATGGCGCTGATGATCCGGCGGATGGCGGCGGAGTCGCACCAGCCCGAGCTCGTCCGCGGCTTCGTGCGGTCGTCGGAGCTGATCGCGGACCTGTCGTGGGATACCCGCGAGCCGAGCGAGAATCACGTCAAGCAGCTGGTCCGCCGGGTCCGGCGGGCGCTGATGAAGGCCGAGATCGGCGACCTCATCGAGTCGCGGCACCGCTTCGGCTATCGCCTGCGCGCCATCCCGCGGAGCTGACGCGCGAAGCCGGGTCGCGGGGAGACGGGGAGACGGGTCGCCAAGCGCGCCAAGCACGCCAAGCACGCCAAGGATCAAATGGGGAAGGAGGATGTTCCTCCTGAAAGGATCCTTGGCGCCTCGGCGGCCTCGGCGGCCTCGGCGGCTCCGGGCTCTGCGCCGCGCGCTAACCGCGCTTGTGCTGGCGCGTACCGTTGGTACGCGTGCTGGGGCGCTCTTCGACCGTCGCGGCCAGCTCCTCGAGCAGCGCGCGCAGCGATCGCATCTTCTTCGAGCCGAGCCGGGTCGCCCAGCGGGCTTCGGTCGCAGCCGAGACGCGGCGGACCTCGGCGGCCCACGCCTTGCCCTTGGGGCCGAGGCGCACGCGCTTGATGACACCGTGGTCGGGATCGGGGAACCGCTCGACCATGCGGATGGCCTCGAGCTCGTCGAGGAGGTCACCGACGGTCTGCTTGGGCAGCGAGACCTCGGCGACGAGGTCCGACAGCCGGACACCCAGGTTCGCCGCGGTGGCCGCGCCGTCTGCACCGAACGCGCCGATGGCCGAGAGCAGCTGGACCTGGGCCGGCCGGAGCGGCGGGAAGCCGAGGCGCTCGAGCCGGCTGGCGAGCTGCGACTGCAGGTCGTGCTGGGGGACGTGGAGCAGCGCCCGGAGGTCGCGAGCCATATCGCGGGGCCCACGGGACGCAGCGAGGCTGCTTACGGAACGAGACGTCTTCGCCATGGTCACGAGCGCGAGCTTCGTAAGGGAGTCGCGTGATAGCAGATGCCGATCATGATCGGAACCCTGATTCGGCGCAAACTCGCGCGCGTTCTCGCGCTCCGGACCCGGACGCGTGCATGTCACGCGGAGCGCGTGTTCAGGCGTACGTCAGCAACGCGTCACCAACGTCAGGCGTGCAGATCGACGATCCCGATCTCGCTCGCGCCGCGGTCGACCGGTGGCGTGCGCCGCAGCTTCGCGATCCGCCGGCTCGCGCCCTGTGCGAGGTCGTCGAACCACGTGTAGATGACCGGAATCGCGATCAGGGTGAGCAGCAGCGAGAGCGTCTGCCCACCGACGACAATGCTCGCCATCGCCTTCGAGAACCCGGCGCCGATGCCTTGACTCGTGACGAGTGGCAGCATGCCGGCCACGAACGCGAACGTCGTCATCAGGATGGGGCGCAGCCGGTCCCGGCTCGCCGCGAGCACCGCCTCGGTCCGCGGCAGGCCCTGACGACGCAGGCCGTTCGTGTGATCGACCTGGAGGATCGCATTCTTCTTCACCATCGCGAACAGCACGATCAAGCCGAGCATCGAGAAGATGTTCAGCGAACCGCCGGTGAGCACCAGCGACAGGATCGCGAACGGCACGACGAGCGGCAGCGACAGCATGATGATCAGCGGGTACAGCCATGACTCGAACTGCGCCGCGAGCACGAGGTACATGAAGAGGATCGCGAGCCCGATGGCGAACATGAAGGCGCCCTGCATCTTCGCCATCTCCTTGCTGCGCCCGAACGGCTCGGCGGTGTAGCCCGCCGGCATGTCGAGGTTGGCGATCGTCTGCTCGAGAGCCGCGACGACCGCGGACTCCGAGTAGCCCGGAGACACGTTCATCGTGATCGTGACCGCGCGCTCGCGGCTCTGGCGCGTGATCTTCGAGGTCGCGAGCCCCGAGCCGAGCTGGATGACGTCCGTCAGCGGGACCTGGCCGAGCGTCGCGGACGGCACCGCGATCAGCGAGAGCGCCGACGGGTCGTTGCGGAACCGCTCGGCGGCGCGCAGGAACACCGGGTACTGGTCCCCCCGATCCTCGAAGGTCGACGCCTCGACGCCTCCGATCAGCACCGCGAGCGTCGCGTTGATCGCCTGCGGGTCGACGCCGAGCAGCGCCGCGCGGTCGAGGTCGGGCTTGACCGTCGTCTCGGCCACGGGATCGAGGAGGCTCGAGTCGAGGTCCACGACCCCGGGGACCTGCTTCAGGTCGGCGAGCACCTTCTTGCCGTAGCCCTCGAGCTTGTCGAGATCCGGCCCGCTGATCACGTAGGACACGATCGCGTTCTGCCCGCCGATCGAGAAGTCGTTGACCTGCTGGGCGGCGACGCGGGTGCCGAGCGGCACGTCCGGCAGGACCTCCTGCCGCACGATCTCCATGACGTCGTTCTGGTGCTTGCTGCGGTTCCGCGGATCGGAGAGCCGCACGTAGATCCGGCCGACGTTCGACTGGCGCTGGTCGCTGTCCGCGATCGTGACGAGCGTGCTCGTGACCTCCGGGTACTCGCGGATCTTGCGCGCGAGCCGCTCGGCGATCAGCGTGGTCGCCTGCAGCGTGGTGCCTTCCGGGGTCTGGAGATAGACCTCGAACTGCGCCTCGTCGTTGGGCGGCAGGAAGTCACCGCCGACCTGCTTCGCGAGCGGCACCATCGTGGCGCACGAGCCGACGATCGCGAGCCCGACGACCCAGCGCCGGCGCAAGCAGAACGCGAGGATGCCGGAGTAGACGCGCGCGATCGGACGGTAGATGAAGTCACTGCCGCGCTCGAGCCACGACTTGCGGCGCTCCTCGCCGGGCGGCGGCGGCGGCGGCAGCCAGCGCGCGGCCATCATCGGCGTCAGCGTGAACGCGACGATCATCGACACCCCGATCGCGAACGCCATCGTCATGCCGAAGCTGAACAGGAACCGCCCGACGATGCCGCTCATGAACGCGACCGGGAGGAACACCGCCATCAGCGACAGCGTGGTCGCGAGGACGGCGAGCCCGATCTCCTTGGTGGCCGCGATCGCCGCCGGGAACGGCTTCATCTTCTTCTCGTCGATGAAGCGGTAGATGTTCTCGAGCACGACGATCGCGTCGTCGATCACGATGCCCACGGCCAGCGCGAGCGCCAGCAGGGTCATGAGGTTCAGCGTGAAGCCTGCGACCATCATCAGCCCGAACGTGGAGATGATCGACACCGGGATCGAGACCGCGGCGATGATCGTCGAGCGCAGGCTGCCGAGGAACAGCAGCACCACGAGCGACGCGAGCAGCGCGCCGACGACGAGGTGCTCGAGCACCTGCGAGGCCGACGTGCGGATCTGCTCGGAGTTATCGCGGACGACATCGACCGTGTAGCCGGCGGGCAGCTTGGTCTGCAGATCGTCGACCGCGAGCCGGATCCCGTCGACCACCGCGACGGTGTTCGTGCCCGACTGCTTGCGGACCGAGAGCGCGATCGCAGGGACGCCGTTGCGAGAGGCGGCCGTCTCGGCATCTTCCTCGGAGTCGATCACGTCGGCGACATCGCGCACCCGGATCGGGTGCTCGGCGAGCTGGCGGACGACGATGTCGCCGATCTGCGAGGCCTCGACCGCGCGGCCCTCGACTCGCAGCGTCGTGTTCGTCGGCCCGCTCTCGATGCGACCACCCGGGACGTTGACGTTGCCGCTCGAGATCGCCTTCTGGACCTCGAGCGCCGAGACCCCCGCGGCGGCGAGCCGGATGGCGTCGAGCTGGACGTTGATCTGGCGCTCCTGGCCACCGAGGATGATGACCTGACCGACGCCGGGGAGCCGCTCGATGCGCTGCTTGACCTGCTTGTCGGCGAACCGGGTGAGCTCGCGCGCGGCGAGGCCCGGCGGTCCCTTGACCGAGAGCACGAGCACCGGGGCGGCATCGGGATCCGCCTTGCGGACCTCGGGCCGCGACCCGGGCGGCAGGTGGCGGAGCACCGACGCGAGGTGCTCGTTGATGTCCTGCGCCGCCTGGTCGGGATCGACCTCGAGCGCGAACTGCGCGATCACGAGCGACACGCCCTCCGTCGAGACCGAGGTCAGCGTGTCGAGGCCGTTGACGGTGTTGACCGCCTCCTCGACCTTCTGGCTGACGTCACTCTCGACGGCGAGCGGCGACGCGCCCGGATACGGGGTCACGATGGTGATGAGCGGGAAGTCGATCTTCGGGAACTTGTCGACGCCGAGCGTGCGGTAGCCAACGGCTCCGACGACGACGAACACGAGGATCAGCACGGTCGCGAAGACCGGGCGCCGCACCGAGATCTGGGATAGCCACTGCATGGTCGATCTCCTTGCCCGCTACTCGGCGACGCGGACGCCGTCGACGATCTGATCGGTGATCTTGGCGACGACCTTGTCGCCCTTCGCCACGCCCTGCGCGATCGACACCTGCCCCGGCGCTGGCGGCGCTCCGAGCTGGACGATGCGGTCCTGCGCCTCGCCGTTGACGACGACGAATGCGTGCCAGAACTTCCCGCGCTTGACGACGGCCGACGCCGGCAGCACCGGCCGCACGACCTGGCCGATCGTGACGCGCGCCTCGGCGAACATGCCCGGGACCAGCTCGGAGCCCGGATCGAGCGTGGCCTCCACGATCAACGAGCGCGTGCGACCGATCTCGGCCCCGAGCTTCGTGATCGTCGCGTTGTACGTCTTGTCGGGATGCGCGACCGCGGTCAGCTCCACCTGCTGGTCAGTCTTGACCGCGCGCACCGCCGCCTCGGGGACCGAGAGCTCGATCTTCAGCGGGTCGTCATCGACGAGCGTGAACAGCGGCCGGCCCGGCGCGACCCAGTCACCCGGGGTCACGTGCTTGTCGCCGATGATCCCCTCGAACGGTGCGCGGACGATGCCATCGGCGACCGACTTCGCGATCATCGCGGTCCGGGCCTCCGCCGCCGAGACCTGCTGGAGCGCCGACGTGCACTGCGTGCTCTGGCGGTCATACTCGCTCCGCGTGATCGCGCCCTTGTCGAGCAGCGACTGGGCGCGCTTGCACTCCTCCTCCGCGAGCTGGCGCTGCGCGCGCGCGGTGGCGAGGTTGGCCTGCGCCTCGCGCCCCGAGAGCGCCTGCGTGCGAACGTCGAGGCGCACGAGCGGCGCCCCCATCTTCACGCGCTGGCCGCGATCCACCATCACCGCGATGACCTTGCCGGCCGTGTCGGAGGTGACCTCCGAGCGCTGGTCGGCCTTGATCATGCCGGTCAGCGTCAGCTGCTGGGGCGCCGGCGCCTCGCCGACCGTGACCACCTCCACCTTCAGCGGCGGCGGTGGCGGCGCCTTCGTCGACGCACCCTCCTCCTTCTTCTTGCACGCTCCGACCGTGGCCAGCATGGAGAGGCTGGCGAGACTGGCGATGAGGACGAGAGCCAACGGCTTGCGTTGCATGGCCGCGCTAGGATGCACGGCGTCTGCCAGCCTGGCTCGCTTCTCCGTCGCCTTGTTCGCGGGGCCAGGCCGCGGTTCACCCGGCCTGGAGCGCGGGTTTCAAGAAGTTGGCCAGCGCAGCTGTACGGGAAGCCGACAGCTGTCGCCGACTCAGCGTCGGTCGGCCGTCGTCGACCCGGTGTCCGCGCCGACGGCGTGAGCGAGCTGCGCCAGCGCGACGCGGAGATCGACCCGGGCGTCGAGCGCGGCGATCCGCGCCCGCGTCAGCTCGGTCTCGGCGTCGACGAGCTCGACCGCGGTCGCCCGCTGCGCCGCCAGCAGCGCCTGGCGGACGCGGTAGCTCTCCTCGGCCGCCGCCAGTCCCTTCGCCGACGTCGCGAGGGAGCGCTGCGCGATCGCGACGGCCTGCTGCGCCGCGAGCACCGCGATCCGGGTCCCGCGCTCGAGGTTCTCGCGGTCGGCGCGGAGCTCGCGGATCTCGGCACCGAAGCGGCGGTCCTGCGCGCGAGTGACGAGGGCATCGTTGAGGGTCCACGTCAGCGACAGGCCCGCCTGCCACGTGAAGCGGAACTCGTCGACCTGCGGGAACACGCGCTGATTGGGGCGCGCGTAATCGGCGGCGGCGAACGCGGAGAGTCGCGGCAGCTGCCCGGCGCGCTCGGCCTCGCGCTGCTTCTCCTTCGCGCGGATGCCGACGTCGAACACCTTGAACTCGAGGCGCTGGCGGGTGGCGTTCACCATCAGCTCGTCGAGCGGCGACAGCCCCGGCGCGGCGACGTCACCTCGGATGTCCTCGCCGATCGCGAGCGGCTCGGTGGCGGCCGCGCCGATCAGGAGGCGCAGCTGCTCCTCGCGGAGCACGGACAGGTTGCGCAGCTGATCCGCGAGCTGCTCGATCTGCGCCTCCTGCGACTCGACGCGCATCAGATCCGCCTTCGACACGCGCTGCGCCTCGGCGAGCGCGCGGACCTGGCCGAGGGTCGCGCGGATCTGCGTGAGCTGGCGGTCGGCGACCAGGGTCTGGAGCCGGGCGCGCACCCACTCGTAATACGCGAGGCGAGCGTCCTGCGCCGCATCGACCTCGCTGGTCCGCTTGCCGAGCCGCGCGGCCTCGGTGCCGAGGCGCGCCGCTGCGATCAGCTTGGGATAGCGGAGCAGGTAGTCCGAGAGTGCGAGGCCGACCGAGGCCTGACCGGCGTAGCTGTTCTCCGAGAACGAGAACTTCGGGCCCGCGGGATCCGGCGTGAGCAGCACCGGATCGATCGGCGACAGCCGCGTGTACGTGGCGCTGACCGCGACGCGCGGCACCCGGGCGAGCTCCGCGGTCTCCGCCTGCGCGATCGAGACATCGATCTGCGCGGCGCGGGCTCGCACCGTCGGAGAAGCGGTGACCGCCCGGCGCGCCGCCTGGTCGGCGGTGAGGCCACCGCTCGCGAACAGGGCATCGACTTCCTTGTCGAACGTTCCCACATCGTCCGCCGGCTTCGCGGGTTGCGCGGCCGCACCCGCGACAGCCAGGAGCGAGAGCGCTGAACCAAGAGTCAGAACGAGCCGTGCCTTCATGGGCGGCGACCAAAGCACCTGGCGTGCCACGGGTCCAGGCCCGCTCGCACCGACATGCCGGCGATGATCTGTCGGCCGGCCTTACAGCGCCGGGTCACGAAACGTGACTCCGTGCGGTCACGTTTCGAGTTCGATCGTCCCTTCCGCCCAGGAATGCGGCAGAGTTGCCGCATGGTGTCGCAGTCGAGCCAGGAGTCGCCCTGTGCTGGCACGTTGCTGGCAGAGCCAGCGCCCGTGCCGCCTCCTCCGGGTGATCGATCGTCCGCCGCCGAAGCGGCGTGGCTGCGGCAGCGCGATCTGTTCTTCGTGAAGGAGGCCCGCAACACGTCGCGCACCACGATGGGCCTCGGGGTCGTCGTCCAGCTCGCGATCTTCGGGATCCTGCTGCACGCCGACTACCCGAGCTGGCGCGTGGCCGCCCTTGCCGCCCTCTACATCGCCTTCTTCCTGTCCCACGCCTCGATCATGCGCTGCACGATGGTGCCGGCGAAGGTCGCTGGCGCGTTCATCCAGATGAGCGTCGCGGCGCAGCTCTTCATCGTCGGCTCGGCGGCGCTCACCGGCGGCGTGCACTCGCCGTTCATCGCGAGCACCGTGTTGCCGTCGATCGTGTCGCTGCTGTTCTTCGGCCCGCAGGCCGTGTCGCGCTGGGTCGCGCTCGCGAACGCCCTCCTCATCATCGCGATGGTGTCGCTGCCGCTCGACATCGTCGGTCCGCCGCTGCCGCCGGCGCACTACACCGTCGCGATCATCATCGCGCTCGGCTGGTTCCTCTTCATGCTCCACATGCTCGTCGGCAAGCTCTCGGTCGTCGCGAGCCGAGCGAACGCCTCGATGGTCACCCACCGCGAGGAGCGCCTCGACAGCGCGTGCACTCAGATGCAGCGGCTGCAGTCGGTCGGCGCGAAGGTCGCACACGAGCTCAAGAACCCGCTCGCGTCGATCAAGGGGCTGTGTCAGCTCGTGGCCCGCACGCCGGAGAGCGAGCGCACCCAGGAGCGGCTCGCCGTCGTGGCCTCCGAGATCAGCCGGATGGAGACGATCCTCAACGAGTACCTGTCGTTCTCGCGACCGCTCGAGGACATCCGCCCCGAGCGCATCGACCTCAAGGGACTCGCGCGCGACGTCCTCGACGTCCTCGACGGGCGCGCCGTCCAGGCGGGGGTCACGCTCGCGGTCGAGGGCACCGCCGCCCCGGTGCAGGGCGATCCACGCCGCCTCAAGGAGGCGCTGATCAACCTCGTGTCGAACGCGATCGAGGCCACGCCGGACGGCGGCTCGGTCACCCTGCGGATCCGCAACGACGGCGCGAACGTCGTGCTCGACGTCATCGACACCGGCCGCGGCATCACCCCCGACGAGCTCGAGCGGCTCGGCACGTCGTTCTTCACGACCCGCCCGAACGGTACGGGCCTGGGCGTCGTCCTCGCGCAGGGCGTGATCGCCCAGCACGGCGGCTCGCTCGGCTACACCTCGACGCCCGGCAGGGGAACGACGGTGCGGATCGCGCTGCCGGTGAACCCGAGCACCGCGCCCGAGCCCGGGGCCCGCGCCGCGATCATCGAGGCGCGCGCGTGAGCACGGTCCTGCTGGTCGACGACGAACCCGGCGTCCTGTTCACTCTGTCCGAGCTCCTCGTCGAGCGCGGCCACCGCGTGGTCACCGCGCGCTCCGGCGATGACGCGCTGACCAAGCTCGAGGAGGCCGACACCGTCGTCACCGATCTGTCGATGCCGGGCATGGACGGGCTGACGCTGATGGGCCACATCGCCGCGCGCGACCCCGCCCTCCCCGTGCTGCTGCTCACCGCACACGGCAGCGAGCGCGTCGCGGTCGCCGCGATGAAGCAAGGCGCGTACGACTACCTCTCGAAGCCGTTCGACATCGACGAGCTCGCCGTCGTGATCGAGCGCGCGCTCGAGGCGCGCCGACTCCGCATCGACAACCGCCGGCTCGTCGCCGAGCAGACGCTCGGGCGGCGGATCGTCGGAGCGTCGCGCCCGATGCGCCGGCTGCTCGAGGCCACGTCGCGAGTCGCGTCGCGCAACGTCACCGTCCTCGTGCGCGGTGAGACCGGCACCGGCAAGGAGTTCGTCGCCGAGCTGCTCCACGCGCAGTCCGCGCGCGCGAAGCAGCCGCTCGTCCGCTTCAACTGCGCGGCGCTCCCGGCCGACCTCGCCGACGCCGAGCTGTTCGGCCACGTGCGGGGCGCGTTCACCGGCGCAACGACGGGCCGCCCCGGCTTCTTCGCGCAGGCCGATGGCGGCACGCTGATCCTCGACGAGGTCGGCGAGCTCCCTCTGCCGATCCAGGCCAAGCTGCTGCGCGTCCTCCAGGAGGGCGAGATCCAGCCGGTCGGTTCGGGCCGCATCGACAAGGTCGACGTCCGCGTCGTCGCGTCGACCAACCGCGACCTCGCCGCCGAGGCCAAGGCCGGCACGTTCCGCGAGGATCTCTACTACCGGCTCGCCGTCGTCGAGCTCGTCGTGCCCCCGCTCCGCGATCGCAAGGACGACATCCCCGCGCTCGCGGTCGAGTTCGGCCGCCGCTACGGCGAGAAGTTCGGGCTCGGCAGCGTCACGCTCGAGCCCGCGCTGATCGACACGCTCGCGCGCGCCGAGTGGCCGGGCAACGTCCGCCAGCTCGAGAACACGGTCGCGCGCCTCGCCGCGCTCTCCACCGGCGGCACGATCACGCTCGAGGACTACCAGTTCTCGATCGGCGACTCCGGCGCGCCCGAGCCCGCCGAGCCGGCCTCCAACGGCGGCGATGCCGGCGACGAGCACGCCGGCCCGCTCACCGACGCGCGCAACGGCCCCTCGCTGAAGGAGCAGGTCGAGGCCTTCGAGCGCGGCCTCGTCGCCCGCTCGCTCGACGCGACCGGCGGCAACCAGTCCGAGGCCGCGCGCCGCCTCGGCGTCAGCCGCGTCACGCTGATCGACAAGATGAAGAAGTACGGCCTCGAGAAGCGCGGCAGATAGCGCTCCGCGGCGACGCTGCACGTGGGGGGGTTGACCCCGCGCGGCCCGGAGCGGATCCTGGACGGCCCGATGAGTCCCTGGGCTCGATACCTCGTCCTGCTCGCCGCGCCGGTCGCCGCGCCGGTCGCCGCGGTGGTCTGCGGGTCGGGCTGCAATCAGCTCCTGGGCCTCTCGCCGACCGAGCTCGACGTGACGGACGTCGACGGTGCCCCGCGCGACGGCCTCCTGTTCACGCCGGATGGCTCGGCGCAGTGCGGCCCGCGACCGGCCTTCGAGTCGTGGCGGTTCGCACTCGCGACCCTGCCGTTCGACGTGCCCGAGGCGCGCGTCACGGACTTCACCTTCTACCGCAGCGGCGCCGAGATCCGCGCGATCGCGGTCCACGCCAACGCCTTCCACGACGTCGGCCCCGATGGAGCCAGCCAGCGGATCGAGGCATTGACTCCCCCGTCGACCGCCACGGTGTCGCTCCCGCGGATGTCGCCCGACGGCGCGGTGCTGTGGTTCACGCAGAGCGGCAGTGCGCCGGGCGTGTATCGCGCGAGCCGCGCCAGCGGGTGGACCCGGCAGCGCGCGGATCTCGAGTTCCCGAACGCCGAAGCCGTCGAGCCGGGCGCCGTGGGCTTCTTTGCGGGGGTCGCGCGGATGGTGGTCTCGGTGCAGACCATCGAAGGCTCGCCGACGCTCCACGAGCTGTCCTCCATGGATGGCCTCGCCTGGACCCCGCTCGACACCATCCGGTTCCCGACCAGCGGCCTCGGCGATCGCCACGCGATCCTCAGCCCCGATGGCTGCTACCTGCTCTACACCGCCGCCCCCGGCAGCCCGGAGCTCCGCGTGGCCGCGCGCGATCCGGACGGCACCTTCACCACGTCGACCAAGCTCGTCGCGCCCTCGATGCTGACCTCGAGCCCGACCCATCCGGTGCTGACGCCGGACGCCGACAGCTTGTGGTTCACCTACGTGGTGGGCGGCGAGTCCGAGCTCTATCGCGGCACGCCCTGACGTGCCGCGCGGTCCGGGCTCGAGACGACTGATCGGCCCTGTCGTGCGAGTGCCGGCCCGAACTTCACCGTGGGAGCGCCGCTGCTTGCCATCGCGAGGAGATCGCGACCTCGCTCGGCCTCCGGGTCACAGGCCTGGCGGAGCTTCGTCCGCGGGGTCGCGCCTCGACCTGGACCGGCCGCGTAACCGCCGGCGGTCTGCTCTTGGCAAGCGCGCCGGCTTCGGGCCAAGGTCGCTGCGATGGCCGAGTCTCCGTACGACATCCTGGGCGTCCGCAAGAGCGCCACGCCCGACGAGATCCGCTCGGCGTACCGCAAGCTCGCGCGCAAGCACCACCCCGACGTCAACCCCGGCGACCAGGCGGCCGAGGACAAGTTCAAGAAGATCTCGGCGGCGTACGACGTCCTCGGCGACGAGAAGAAGAAGGCCGCCTACGACGAGTTCGGCGAGCAGTCGACGCAGGGCGGCTTCGACGCCGCGAAGGCGCGCGAGTACGCTCGCTGGCAGGACACGCGGCAGCGGCGCACGAGCGGCTTCGAGCAGGGCCCATCCGAGTTCGACTTCGCCGAGATGTTCGGTCGCGCCCGCGGCCCGGCACGCGGCCGTGATCTCACCGCGACCGTCGAGATCGAGCTGCGCCAGGCGATCGAGGGCGCCGAGTTCACCGCCGACCTGCCCGGCCAGGGCCCGACCCGCGTGCGGATCCCGCCGGGTGCCAGCAGCGGCTCGACGCTGCGCGTCCCCGGCAAGGGCGCTCCGGGCGGCCGCGGTGGCCCACCCGGTGACCTCATCATCGAGGTCGCGGTCAAGCCGCATGCCCGGCTCCGCCGCGAAGGGCTCGACCTCCACCTCCCGGTGCCGGTCACGCTCGACGAGGCGTACAACGGCGCGAGCATCGAGGTGCCGACGTTCGACGGCTCGATCACGCTCAAGATCCCGCCGCGCTCGCAGAACCGCGCGAAGCTGCGGGTCCGCGGCAAGGGGGTGCCGCGCAAGGACACCCGCGGCGATCTCATCGTCGAGCTCGACGTCCGCCTGCCCGATCAGGCCGACGAGGCGCTCGCCGAGGCGCTGCGCGCGAGCGGCGCGGCGTACAGCAAGCCCGTGCGCGAGGAGCTCAAGCTATGACGCGCTTCACGTACCAGCGGCTCGTCGAGCTCGTCGAGGGAGACCACGATCTGATCGAGCGCCTCGTCGAGGAGGGCCTGATCGAGCGGCGCGACGAGGATCGCGTGATCGTCGACGTCGATCGCGTCCTGGTGGCGCGCACGCTGTGGCGGGACCTCGACGTCGACTGGCACGGCATCGAGGTCATCCTGCGGCTGTGCGACGAGCTCGGGACGGCCCGGCGCCGGATCACCGAGCTCGAGCAGGCGCTCGAGGCGGCGCGCCGGTCCTGAGCGCGGATCAGCCGTCGGTCGGCGTGATCGGCGGCGGCAGCGGGCCCGGCGGCGGCACGTGGATCGGCTGCTTGCGCCGCAGCCGGCGGATCACGGCGTCGCGCCAGTTCGTGATGATGTCGTAGAAGGTCGGGATCACGAGGAGCGTCAGCACCGTCGACGTGATCACGCCGCCGATCACCGCGCGGCCGAGCGGTGCGCGGAAGTCACCGCCCTCGCCCGAGCCGATCGCGACCGGGATCATGCCGGCGATGATCGCCACGCTCGTCATCACGATGGGCCGCAGCCGCACGCCACCCGCCTCGATGATCGCCTCCTCGCGCGTCATGCCCTCGGCCTCGGCCTGCTTGGCAAAGTCGATCAGCAGGATGGCGTTCTTGGCGACGATGCCCATCAGCATGATCACGCCGATCATGCTCATGAGGTTCAGCGTCGAGCCGGTGATCAGCATCGCGAGCATCACGCCGATCAAGGACAGCGGCAGCGACGCCATGATCGGGATGGGCTCGAGGAACGAGCCGAACTGGACCACGAGGATGAAGTACATCAGCATGATCGCGGTCGCGAGCGCGATCAGGATGCGACCGAACACCTCGGCCTGATCCTCGCTCTCGCCACCTTGCTTGCGGCTGTACCCCGGCGGCATCTGGACCGCCGCGATCCGCCTCTCGATCTCGCCGACGACCGCCGACAGCGGCAGGCCCTCGGCGTTCGCACCGACGGTGACCACGCGCGCGCCGTCGAGGTGCTCGATCTGCGCGGGGCCCCGGCCGCGCCGGACCTCGGCGACCTGGCCGAGCTGGATCGAGCCCGGCGGTTGCGGGCCGAGCTGCGGCAACGTGATCGGCAGCGACTCGAGATCCTCGGGCCGCTGGCGCCAGTCCGCGCCGAGCCGCACGACGACGTCGCGGGTCTCGCCGTCGGGATCGATCCAGCGCCCGGCCTCGAGCCCCGCGAACGCCGGCCGCATCGCCTGCGCGAGCGTGGCCGCCGAGACGCCGAGCTGCCCCGCCAGATCGCGATCGAGCACGACCTCGACCTCGGGCCGCTGGCCCTTGCTCGACAGCCCGACGTCGACGGCGCCTGGGACGTCGCGCACGATCGTGGCGACGGTCTCGGCGATGCCGTTGAGGATGTCGGTGTCGGGACCGATCAGCTGGATCTGGATCTGCTTGAGCGAGCCGAAGCCGCCCGTCGAGATGAAGGCGGTCACCCCGCTCAGCCGCCGGATCTCGTTGCGCAGCGCCTGCGCGACGACGTCCTGGTGGACCTCGCGCTCGCCCTTGGGGACGAGCCGCACGTAGATCGACGCGGTGTCGGACCCGGTCTGGCCGCCGACCGTCGAGTACGTGTACGCCACCTCGGGCCGCTGGCGCGCGATCTCGACCGCGGCGAGGACCTTGCGGCGGGTGTACTCGAGGTTCGAGCCCGGGGACGTCTCGATCGTGATCTGGAACTCCGAGCGATCCTCGATCGGGAAGAAGCCGCTCCCGACGAGGCCGGTCGCCGGGATCGCGAGCGCGCCGACGAAGGCCGCGAGCGCGAGCACGACCATCAGGATGCGGTGCCGGAGCGCCCACCCGATCACGCGCTTGTACCAGCGGGTCAGCCGGATGAAGGCGCGGTCGAAGATGTCGAGCTTGCGCGAGATCCACGAGCGCTGCGGGCCATGGCCGACGTCGGGATCCTCCCAGACCGCCGACAGCATCGGATCGAGCGAGAACGACACGAACAGCGAGACCATCACCGAGCACGCGATCGTCAGCGCGAACGGCGCGAACCACTGCTGGGCGATGCCGCCCATGAACGCGATCGGCACGAACACGACGACGATCGAGAACGTCGTCGCGGCGACGGCGAGCCCGATCTCGGAGGTCCCCTCGGCCGCCGCGCGCACGTGATCCTTGCCCATCTCCATGTGGCGCACGATGTTCTCGCGCACCACGATGGCGTCATCGACGAGGATCCCGATCGCGAGCGACAGCCCGAGCAGCGACATCACGTTGAGCGTGAAGCCGAAGGCGAGCACCGCGATGAACGACGCGATCACCGACACCGGCAGCGCGAGCCCGGTGATCACCGTCGAGCGCCACGACTTGAGGAAGATGAAGACGACGAGGATGGTCAGCAACGCACCCTCGATCAGCGAGGTCTTGACGGATCCGACGGAGTCTTCGACGCGCGCTCCGGAGTCACGCACGACCTCGAGCCGCGTGCCCTTCGGGAGCTCGGCCTGCAGCACGGCGATCCGCGCGAGCACGCGCTCGCTGACGTCCGTCGTGCTGTAGCCGATCGCCTTCTTGATATCGATGCCGACCGCGGTGATCCCGTTGTAGAGCGCGGCGGTGCGCGGCTCCTCGGTGCCATCGATCACGTCCGCCACGTCGCCGAGCCGCACGACACGGTCGCCGCTCCGGCCGACGACGAGCTGCTCGAAATCCGGCGGGCCCGCGAGCCGGCCGCGCAGCCGGATCGTGCGCTCCTCGAGCGCGCCGCTGAGCTTGCCAACCGGCACCGCGAGGTTCTCCGTCTGCAGCGTCTGCACGACCTGCCCGATCGAGATCCCGGCCGCCCGCAGCGCATCGGGCTGGAGCTCGACGGTGAGCTCGCGCTCGAGCCCGCCGATCACGTCGACGCTCGCCACGCCCGGCAGCGCGGTGAGCTCGCGCCGGATCCGATCATCGGCGAGCTGCGTCAGCGTCACCGCCGGCAGCGCGTCGTTGGTCAGCGTCAGCGAGACGATCGGGAAGTCCGTGCTCGCGAACCGCGTGAGGATCGGCTCCTCCATCTCGGGCGGCAGATCGGCGCGCGACTCCGAGATCTTGTCCCGGATGTCCTGCGTGGCTTGCTGGACCTCCTTCTCGAACACGAAGGTCACGATGATCGACGCGTAGCCATCGACCGCCGTCGAGTTGACCTGGTCGACGCCCGCGATCGAGCGGAACGCCTCCTCGAGCGGGACGATCAGCTCGCGTTCGACGACCCCGGGTGACGCGCCCGGGTAGATGATGGCGACGCTGACGACCGGCGCCGTGACCTCGGGGAACTCGTCGGTGTCGAGCCGGAGCAACGAGATGCCACCGAACACGACGAGGGCGACCATCACGACGGTCGTGATGATCGGCTTCTTGATCGCGTAGTTGGAGATCCACATCTCAGCGCTGCTCCCCCGACGGCGGGTTCGGTCCCGCCGCCGCCTTGGAAGGCGCCGCGCCACTGCCGACGGCCGGCCGGGTCGTCGCACCGGAGCCGCTCGCCGGTGGCGCCGCACCGCCACCGCTTCCCGTGCCGGCGACGTCGGGCGGCAGCTCGACCTTGGAGCCGGGCACGATCGTCTTGCCCGCGCGCGCGAGCAGCAGCACGTCGCCCGCGGCGATCCCGTTCGTCACCTCGACGATCTCGGCGCGCTCGTCGCGCAGGCCGAGGGCGACGACCGAGCGCTCGATCACGCCGTTGTTGACGCGGAGCACGCTCGGCTGATCGCCGGAGAGATCGAGGACCGCGAGCGGGACGATCAAGCCCTCGCGCTGCTCGACTGCGACGCGGCCTTCGGCGTAGAGCCCCGCGACGAGCTTGCCGCCCGGGTTCGGGATCTCGACGAGCACCTGGATCTGCCGGGTCACCGGATCCGCGGCCGGCGCGATCCGCGCGATCGTTCCCTCGAACCGCTGGTCGGGGTAGCCGCGGACCGAGAAGCCGACCGGCTTGCCCACGCCGATCGCGGAGAGGTCCCCCGAGGCGACCGCCGCATCGAGGCGCATCGTCGATGGATCGATGATCTCGTAGAGCGCGGCGCCGGGCGACACCACGTCGCCCGCGCCGACCGACCGCCGCGCGACGACGCCGGTCATCGGCGCGCGCACGGTGGCATCGCCGAGCTGCGACTGCGACGACGACAGCTGGGCTCGCGCCTGGGTCACCG